>CADCVT010000455.1 GCA_902806215.1 uncultured Solirubrobacteraceae bacterium
CACGTCAAGGTGGCGATCATCGGCAGCGGCTTCGGCGGGCTCGGCATGGCGATCCGCCTCAAGCAGGACGGCGACGACGACTTCGTCGTGCTCGAGCGCGCGCACGAGGTCGGCGGCACCTGGCGCCGGATGTGCGCGCGGGCGATCTTCTGGACGACGGCGCGCATGAGCCTCGGGCGGCGCAGGCCGACGTCGACGCCCTCGCGCGCCCAGTAGATCGTCTCGCGAGCGAGCTGCGCGACGGCGGGGAAGCGGCGGTACAGGACGCGCTCGACCCGCGAGAACTCGCGGTCGTTGCGCGGCATGACCCACGGCGCGGTGCGCTGGTAGACGTCGACCTGCGCCACCTTCGGCTGGATCGCGGGGACGATCTGGATCGCGCTTGCGCCCGTGCCGACCACGGCGACGCGCTCGGCGTCGAGCGGGTGGTCGTGGTTCCACTCGGCCGAGTGCATGATCGTGCCCTCGAACCGCTCGATGCCGGGGATGGCGGGGAGCTTCGGCTCGCTGGGCCCGCCGGCGGCGGAAACGAGCACGTCGGCGGTCAGCGACCCGCCGTTCGTTTCGATGCGCCAGCGCTGCGCGGCGTCGTCCCACGCCGCCTCGCGGACCTCGGTGCCGAAGCGGATGTGCGGCCGCACGCCGAAGCGGTCGGCGCAGCCGCGCAGGTAGTCGAGGATCTCGGGCTGCGGTGAGAAGGAGCGTGTCCACTCGGGGTTGGGCGCGAACGAGAACGAGTAGAGCCGCGAGGGGACGTCGCAGGCAGCGCCGGGATACCTGTTCGCCCGCCAGGTGCCGCCGACCTCGTGCGCGCGCTCGAACACGACGAAGTCGTCGTCGCCGTCCTGCTTGAGGCGGATCGCCATGCCGAGCCCGCCGAAGCCGCTGCCGATGATCGCCACCTTGACGTGGTCAGTTGCCTGGCTCGTAGAAACACCCATGTCTCCTAGTGTACACTGATGTTCCTATGACGCAAACGCCGAACGTGCTCCCGCGTGGCCGGCACGCTGCACCGCGCGAGATCGTGCGGCAGTCGCAGAACGAGCGCATGCTCGGCGCGATGGCCGACGCGGTCGCCGAGAAGGGGTACGGGCGCGCGTCGGTCGCCGACGTGATCGAGCGCGCGGGCGTCTCGCGCAAGACCTTCTACGAGCACTTCGCCAACAAGGAGGACTGCTTCCTCGCCGCGTACGACGCCGGCGCGGACATGCTCCTCGGAGCGATCGCCGAGGCGGTCGACGGCGTGCTGCCGGACTGGCTCGCCGCCGTGCACACGGGCGCCGAGGCCTACCTGGCGACACTGGCCGCGAACCCGGCGTTCGCGCGGACGTTCATGCACGAGGTGCTCGCCGCCGGCCCGTCCGCGCTCGAGCGCCGGACCGTGATCATGGACCGCTTCATCGACCAGCTCCTCGCGCTCAACGCGGCGGCACGCGAGGTGGCGCCGGAGCTGCCCGAGCACCCGCGTCACATCTACGTCGCGAGCGTCGGCGCGTCGACCGAGCTCGTCGCACGCCAGCTGCAGGAGCACGGACCGGAGAGCCTGCCCGAGCTCGTCGGCGCGCTCGTCGACGTGCAGCGCAAGCTGCTCGGCCCGTAGGCCCGAGCTCTATTCGGGCTTCGTCGTCATCGCCCAGATCGTCACGACGTACATGGGCGATCAGGAACGCGGTGAGGAAGAACGCCGCATGTCGGCGAGCAACAGAGCATGAAGGCCGCCAGGACGTGCAGGAAGAGGACGATCTCGATCACGACAAGGCCGACCTACCTGGCGCCCCGGCGCTATCGCAGGACGGGTTCGGCGCGCGTGCCGCAGGCGCACGGCGGGTAGATCCTCGGCACCGGAGAGGCACTGATGCCGACCATGGGGGTTCGTGTGTTCCACCCGCAGCTTCGCTCCACCTACGTCCTCGCGGGCCCGCTGCGCTGGGTCGAGCCGGACGGCCGTCGCGCGGTCCTGCGCGTCGACGCCGCCGGAGGCCCCGCGAGACGGTTCTGCGGACGCAGCGTCACGCTCGACCTCGGCCACTGCCACCGGGTGCGCTCGCTCAACGGCGGCGCCATCGAGCAGGGCCAGATGGTCACGGTCAAGGCGCGGATGCCCCGGCGCCTGGAGACCCTGCCGTCCGTCGTGGCGCCGCGGTCGGTGCTCGCGCTCGGCCCGATGCTGTAGATCGGCCCCGGCGGGCATCCTGCCCGCGTGCAGATCTTCAGCAGCCGGCTGTGGCAGACGAACGCGATCCTCCTCGAGACCGGCGGCGTCACCGTCCTCGTCGACTCACCCGTGCTACCGGACGAGCTCGCCGCGCTCCCGCGGCCCGAGGTCCTCGTCGTCACGCACGCGCACTTCGACCACGTGCTCGCCCGCTCGGCGTTCCCCGACCTGCCGCTGCAGGCCGGCCCGTCCACGCTCGAGGTCATGGCGCGCGGCGACTGGGAGCAGGAGCTGCGCGACAGCGACGAGGAGCTCTACGTCGAGCGCGAGGCGTGGCCGTCGCTCGATGGCGCCGAGCGGATCGGGTGCGACCTCTTCGGCGTCGTCGACGCACCCGGGCACGCCGAGGACGGCATCGCGCTCTTCACCGACGACCTCCTCCTGTGCGCCGACTACCTCATCGAGGTCGAGATCCCGCTGATCTCGCGCGCCGGCTCGGTCCAGCAGTACCTCGGGACGCTCGACCGCCTGGAGCCCCTCGTCCGCCGCGCGACGACGATCGTGCCCGGCCACGGCCCGGCGCTCGCTCGCGACCGCGCGCTCGAGCTGCTCGACCTCGACCGGCGGTACGTGAGCGACCTGCGCGGCGGCCCGATGCGGGGCCCGGAAAGCGAGCGTCAGCGCAGGATTCACGCCGACAACGTCAGCAAGCATTGCTCTTGAAGAAAATGTGTTTGGCGTGTCGCGGGGGCGGGGATCTACCGCTCACACACACACACCAGAGGGCCCGGCTACGGCGCACATATCCCCCCAGCCCCCGGCCCTCTCGTGAGCTCACGAGGGCGGAATCCGAACGAGCTCACAACCCGCACCGCGCCCAGCTGCCCCGGAGTAGCTGGGCGCGGCGCGTTTAACGGGTCGGCCGGACAAGGTGAGTGAAGGACACCGAGAGAGCGGCGTCGAAGACAGCGGCGCCCATGAAGCGATCCGCCACGACCACGACTCCTGCCGCTCCGCTGCCCGCCGAGGCGGGCCCGCAGAGCCTCTCCGAGTACATCCAGGCCCGGTTCGACGAGTTCAGCCGGTCCCAGAAGGACGTGGCGCAGTACATCGTCGACCATCTCGACGAGGTCGCCTTCCAGACCGCCGAGGAGCTGGCCAAGCGCGCCAACACGTCGAGCTCGACCGTCGTGCGCTTCTCGCAGGCGCTCGGCTTCGAGGGGTATCCCGAGCTGCAGGCCGCGGCGCGCGACGAGTACCGCCGCCGCCACGAGGCCGGGGGCGAGTCCGCCCCGCTGTTCGCGCTCGACCAGTCACCGTTCGAGACCGCGCTCGCGGCTGACCACGCCAACGTGGAGGAGACGGCGCGCAAGGCGTCGCGCTCGCAGGTCGACGCCGCGGTCGAGGCGATCGCCGCCGCCGATCGCGTGCTCATCGTGGGCACCGACCAGATGGCGTTCTTCGCGTCGTACCTGCGGCACCTGCTCATGCTGCTCGACCTCCGCGCCGAGGTCGCCGCGTCGCCGTCGCAGGAGGCGCTCGGTCGCCTCTCGCGCATCAACGACTCGACGCTCGTCATCGGCCTGTCGGCCGGCCGGCCGCATCCTCTCGTCGCGCGAGCGATGAAGCTCGCTCGCCACCGCAAGGCGGCGACGATCGCCGTCACCGACGCGACCCTGTCCGAGGTCGCCAAGCTCGCGCAGATCCGCCTGTACTACTCCTCGAACTCCCCGGCCTACGTGCGCTCGCACAGCGCGCTGCTGTCGCTCATCCAGGCGCTCGCGTACGGCGTCTACGCCCGCGACGCCGGCCAGTACGAAGAGCGCATCAAGGCCTTCCGGCTCAAGTAGTCCGCACCTTTGCGGCTGGTCGTCCGTTGCCAACGGGCGATGCTCCGCGTCCTCGTACCGCTGCTGCTCCTCGCCCTCGCCGCCCCGGCCGAGGGCGCCACGGTCTATGGCACCTCGGGTTCGGGCGCGCTCGAGACCACGTTCGTCGCCGACGCGGGGGAGATCAACGACGTGACGGTCTCGATGTCGGGCACGGTCGCCGTACGGTATTCGGACCCCGGCGCGTCGCTGCGCGCCGCGGGTCCGGGCTGCGCCGTCGAGGGCGAGCACGAGGTCGTCTGCCGGGCGGTGTCGCTCGGGCGCATCTCGGTCGCGCTCCGCGACCGCGACGACCGTGTCGCGTCGGTGCCCCTCGGCGTGGCGGTCTCCGTGTTCGGCGATGAAGGGAACGATCGGATCACCGGAACGACCCTCTCCGGCGGCTGGGGCGACGACGTGCTCACACTGCTGCCCGCTCCGGAGGGGGCCACCCTCGGCAACGGCGACCACGGAGACGACCTCGTCGTCGGGACGGCCGGTGCCGACGCGATCGACGGTGGCGTAGGCAGCGACGACCTGCGCGGCGGCGAGGGCTTCGGCGACACGCTCTCGTATGCGTCGCGGGAGGACGCGGTGCGGGTGCAGGACGGCGTGGCCGTCATCGGCGACGAGCGCGACGTCCTCTCAGGCTTCGAGGAGGTGATCGGCGGCTACGGCAACGACGTCCTGGTCGGCACGGCGGCCGGCGACTCGCTGATCGGCGGGTTCGGCGGCGATCGGCTCGTCGGCGGCGGCGCGCGCGACGTGCTCGACGGTGGCCGCGGGTCGGACACGCTGCTGGGGGGCGACGGCGACGACGTGCTCCGCGGGGGAACCGACGAGGATCGGCTGTACGGCGAGGTCGGCGACGACCAGCTGCTCGCGGGTCCGGGTTGGGACCGGCTCGAAGGGGGTGACGGCGACGACGTGCTCGACGGCCGCGGCGGCGCCGACCGCATGTTCGGCGGCGACGGCGACGACCGGCTCGAGTCGGCGCTCGATCAGGTCATCGACGAGCTGCACTGCGGCGCCGGCAAGGACGTCGCGGACAGCGAGCGGGCGGACCGCGTCGGGCCCGCCTGCGAGGACGAGAGCCGGCCGCCGGTCCCGCGCCGCCTCCTCGCCGAGGACTGGACCCGCCCGCGCAGGGAGCGCATCCCGATCCGGCTCAACCGCGGGCGGATCCTCATCCGCGCCTCGTGCGCCGAGTCGTTCTGGCCCTGCAACGGGCTCGTGCGCCTGCGCGCGCTCGGCCGCACGACGACGCTCGGCCCGATCAGGTGCGCGACGTGGCCGGAGGATGAGCTCGACTGCCCGCCCGAGGAGCGCGCCGAGGGGCCGGCGGAGAGCCTCGCCTTCCTTCGCCTGCCGCGGACCGTGGCGGCAGCGGTGCGTGCGCGCGGCCGGCTGCGCGCGGAGGTCATCGTGGTGCCGTTCGGGCGCTTCGACTCGCCGGAGCGAGCGATCCCGGTGCGCGAGCCCGCGCTCATCGTGCGCGACTGAGATTGGTCCGGTGCGGGCAGACCGGCTTGGACCACGGGCCGGGCCAAGTCGGCGGTTATCCTCGGTTGCATGCGCGATGAGGCCACCTTCCTGACCAAGACCGGCCTGGCCGAGATGCTCAAGGGCGGCGTGATCATGGACGTCGTCACACCTGAGCAGGCCCGGCTCGCCGAGGCCGCCGGCGCGGCCGCCGTGATGGCGCTCGAGCGCGTCCCGTCGGACATCCGCCGCGACGGCGGCGTCGCCCGCATGTCGGACCCTTCGATGATCAAGGGGATCCAGGAGGCCGTCCAGATCCCGGTCATGGCCAAGGCGCGCATCGGCCACTTCGTCGAGGCACAGGTGCTCGAGGCGCTCGAGGTCGACTTCATCGACGAGTCTGAAGTCCTCACACCCGCCGACGAGGCGCACCACATCGACAAGTGGGCGTTCAAGATCCCCTTCGTCTGCGGCGCGACCAACCTCGGCGAGGCGCTGCGCCGGATCGGCGAGGGCGCGGCCATGATCCGCTCCAAGGGCGAGGCCGGCACCGGCGACATCGTCGAGGCCGTCCGTCACATGCGCTCGATCACCGGCGCCATCCGCCGCCTGACCATGCTCGACGACGCCGAGCTCGCGACCGCGGCCAAGGAGCACCAGGCGCCGCTCGACATCGTCCGCAGCGTCGCGCGTGAGGGCAAGCTCCCGGTCCCGCTGTTCAGCGCCGGCGGCATCGCGACGCCCGCCGACGCCGCGCTCATGATGCAGCTCGGGGCCGAGTCCGTCTTCGTCGGCTCGGGGATCTTCAAGTCCGAGGATCCCGAGACGCGCGCCCGCGCGATCGTCGAGGCGACCACGCACTTCCGCGACCCGGCGCGCGTCGCCGCGGCGTCGGAGGGGCTCGGCACGGCGATGCAGTCGCTCGAGGCGCGCAAGCTCGACGGCGAGCAGCTGCTCGCCACGCGCGGCTGGTAGCGCCAGGCGTTGCTCGTCGGGGTCCTCGCGCTGCAGGGCGGCTTCGCCGCCCACGTGCGGATCCTCGAGGAGCTCGGAGCCGACGTCCGCGAGGTGCGCGTCCC
>CADCVT010000456.1 GCA_902806215.1 uncultured Solirubrobacteraceae bacterium
CGGGGGATCGCCGACGACCGGCAGGCCGATCGCCTGGAGGTGCACGCGGATCTGGTGGGTCCGGCCCGTGTCGAGCGTCACCCGCAACAGCGAGTGGCGCTCGAGCACCCGCTCGGCGGCGAAGTGCGTGACCGCCTCGCGCGGCGTGTCGGTGTCGGTGCTGTTGCGCTTGCGGTCCTTGCGGTCGCGGCCGATCGGCGCGTCGATCGTGCCGGTGCGGCTCGTCGGCTGCCCGTGGACGAGCGCGAGGTACTCGCGGGTGATCTCCCGCTCCTTGAGCTGCTCCTTGAGCCTGCGCTGCGCCTCCTCGGTCCGGCCGACGAGCAGCAGCCCCGAGGTGTCCTTGTCGAGCCGGTGGACGAGGTAGCCGCCGACGGCCTGGGCCAGCGTGCCGGTCCAGTGCCCGCGCGCGGGGTGCGCGACGACGCCGGCGGGCTTGTCGACGACGACGAAGTCCGGGCCCTCGTACGCGACCGTGAAGGGGGCGTCGCCCTCGGGCTCGGGGACCGCCTCCACCGGCGCGTCCCACGCGATCGACTCCCCCTCGCCGACGCAGTAGCGCTTCTGCCGCTGCACGCCGTCGACGGTGACCAGCCCCGCCTCGATGAGCCTGACCGCGGCCGACCGCGACCCGACCTCGGTCGCGAGCACCACGTCGAGGCGCGAGCCCGCGAGCTCAGGCGGGACTCGCATCGGGGTTCTCCTCGCCCTTCTCCTTGGTCTCCAGCACGAACACCAGGGCGATCACGCCGAAGACGATCGCGATGTCGGCGAGGTTGAAGGCCGGCCACGCGGGGATCTTGAGGAAGTCGGTCACCGCGCCGTCGCGGATCCGGTCGATGATGTTGCCGATCGCCCCGCCGATGAGCAGGCCCGTCGGCAGCCAGATCAGCGGCGTCGCCGCGTGCCGAGCGAAGTACAGGACGAGCGCCAGGAGCGCGACCGAGATCAGGACGATGACGAGCGTCCTCCCGCCCGCGGCGATCCCGAAGGCGACGCCCTCGTTGCGGACGTGGACGAGCTTGAGGAACGGGAAGACCGGATCCTCGGACCCGCGGTCGATCCCGTTGCGCGCGAGCGCCTTCGTCACCTGGTCCAGCACGAGGACCACGGCGAGCACGAGGCTCGCGCGCGTCCACGCCGCGCCCGCGGTCACCCCCGGATCGCGCGGACGATCAGGCCGCCGACGATCTGGAGCACCAGGATCGCGACGATCGGGCTGATGTCGATCGGCCCCAGCGGCGGGATGAAGCGGCGGAAGATGCTCAGGTACGGCTCGCACACGTCGCGCAGGAAGCCGAGGACCTTGTCGAGCGCCGGCGAGTACGGCGGCCGCGCACCGAACGCGAACAGCAGGTTCACGACGATGTAGACGAGGATCAGGATCACGTAGACACGCAGCAGCGCCTCGAGGAAGTCGGCGATCTCGGTCCGCGCCGAGGCGAGGACGAGCAGGTCGACGAGGTCGGTGAGGGTCATGACTGGAGCGCCTCCATGGCGGCGTCGAAGGCGGTGCGGACCCCGTGGCGCTCGAGCGCGGCGAGGCCCTTGGCGGTGGAGCCGCCGGGGCTCGTGACCTCGCGCCGGACCGCGAGCGTGTCGTGGTCGCGGTGCTGGAGCAGCCGGGCGGTGCCGGCCATCGTCTGCACGACCATCTCGGCCGCGACGTCGGCCGGGACCCCGAAGCGCACGCCGGCGTCGATCTGCGCCTCGGCGACGAGCGCCATGTACGCCGGCGCGCTGCTCATGAGGCCCATGGCGACGTCGATCTGCTTGTCCTCGAGCGTCACGACGCGGCCGACGCGGCCGAACAGCTCCTTCGCCCGTGCCTCGAGATCGCGGTCGGCGCGGGGATCGCGCGCATGGGCGATGACCCCCTCGCGCACCTCGACCGGCGTGCTCGGCAGCATCCGCACCACCGGCGTGTCGCCGTAGGCGTCGCGCACGTCCGCGAGCGGCGTCGCGCCGAGGATCGACACGACCGCCTTGGCCCGGCCGCCGACCTGCTCGGCCACCTCCCGCAGCTGCGCGGGCTTGTGGCACAGGACGACGATCTCCGCGCGGTCGGCCAGGGCTCCGTTGCCCTGGAGCGCCTCGCCGCCGGTGGCCTCGGCCAGCGCCTCCGCGCGCTCGTGCAGCGCGTCCGTGCACAGCACGGGCTCGTCCCATCCGAGGGCGAGCGCCCGAGCCATGTTGCCGCTGCCGATGAGGCCGATCATCCGGCGGCGCAGTCTACGGGGCCGCCCGGACCCCGCAGACTGCGCGCCGGGAACCGCCCTTACCTCCCCCCGGAGGCGCTGCGGCGCTTCGCGGTGCGGCGCACCGACTTCTTCGGCTTCGCGCAGACCTTCCGCACGACGGTCTTGCGCTTGCCGCCGACCTCGAGCGCGACCCGCCGCTTGACCACGCGGCAGCGCGGCTTCTTCTTCGCGGCCGCCCGCTTGGTCACGGCGCGCTTGGGCGCCGGGGCCGTCTGCGGGAGCGCGGCCAGCGCAGGTGCCGGGGCGACGGCCGACTCGTCGACCGGGGCGGCTGCCGCGGCCTCCTCCGCCTGCCGCTCGGGCGGCGCGGCGCTCGTCGAGCGCACGGCCGCGGCCTTGTCCGCCTGGACCTGCCCGACGGTCAGCGCCTTGTTGTAGATGCGCAGGTCGTCGAGCACCCCGTCGAGGTACTCACCCGGGTGCCAGGGCAGGTTGCCGCCGATGCGCAGGGGCTCGTTGGTCACGGGCACGGCTCCGGTCGTCGCGAGGCTGCCGACCTGGGTGCCGTCGAGGTAGAGCCGGACGGTCGCCCCGTCGTACGTGTAGGCCAGGTGGTACCAGCGGTTGAGCTGGAGCTGCCCGCCGCCGCTGGTGTTGCGATATGTCCCGTTGGGCGTGGGCTGGGACAGGGACGCGATCGGGCTGTCCGTCGGGGCGTTGCCCGACGCGTAGAGCTGGTA
>CADCVT010000457.1 GCA_902806215.1 uncultured Solirubrobacteraceae bacterium
CGGCACCTCGGCGTCGAGCCGCGTGCGCAGCTCGGCCGGGAGGTTCGTCATCTCCTCGTAGCCGCTCGCCCCGCGCGCGGTCCACTCCCACACCTGCTTGGCGCGGAAGGCGGGCTGGCCGGCGGCCGCCAGGGTCGATCCGAGGAGCTCGAGGTCCACGGCTCTAGGGTAGGCGGCAGATGCGCCTCGCCAAGTTCCTTGCCCACGCCGGCGTCGCCTCGCGCCGCGCCGCCGAGGACATCGTGCGCGAAGGGCGGGTCACCGTCGGCGGCGAGGTCGTCACCGACCCCGCGCGCGACGTCGACGAGACGAGCCGCGTCGCGGTCGACGGACGCGGCCTGCGTGGCGCCGAGGAGCGCACGGTCTACCTCGTCAACAAGCCCCGCGGCGTCGTCTCGACCGCCAAGGACACCCACGGCCGGCCGACGGTCGTCTCGCTCATCCGCGGCGAGCGCGCGCGGCTCTACCCGGTCGGGCGGCTCGACGCCGACACGACCGGCCTGATCCTCCTCACGAACGACGGCGAGCTCGCCAATCAGCTGACGCACCCGAAGTTCCAGGTGCCGAAGACCTACGTCGCCGAGGTGACCGGCGGCTTCGTCCCGGAGGCCCGGCTGCGCCAGATGCGCGAGGGCGTCGAGCTCGAGGACGGCAAGACCGCTCCGGCGCAGGTGCGGCAGGTCGACGCCGGGGTCCTGCAGATCACCATCCGCGAGGGCAAGAAGCGCCAGGTGCGCCGGATGATCGAGGCGATCGGCCGCCGCGTCGTGAGCCTGCGCCGGGTGCGCTTCGGCCCGCTGGGACTGGGCGACCTGCCGCCCGGAAAGTCCCGCAAGCTCACCCCGGCCGAGGTCGAGCGCCTCCGCAAGACGGCCAAGGCCTGATAGAACGCCGCCCTCGATGAAGCTGTACGCGCTGCGCGGCGCCACCACGGTCGACAAGAACGACGCCCAGGCCATCCTCGGTGCCACCGAGTGGCTGATCCGCGAGATCATGCGCCGCAACGGGATCGTCCCCGCCGACGTCGTGAGCTGCATCTTCACCATGACCGACGACCTCGACGCGGAGTTCCCCGCGGTCGCGGCGCGCAACATCGGCTTCGAGCAGGTCCCGCTGATGTGCGCGCGGGAGGTGCCCGTCCCCGGCTCGCTGCCGATGGTGATCCGCGTGATGATGCACTACTACTCCGGCGACAAGCACCACACGCAGCACGTCTACCTCGGCGAGGCGCGCCACCTGCGCACAGACATCGAGGCGGCGCAGTAGCTCAGCCGGTCCGGCTCTGCTGGGCGATCTCGAAGCACAGGCAGACGAACGTCACCGCGGCGAGCTGCTTCGAGCGCCGGCAGACGATCGAGCGTGAGCTCTCGGGCAGGGCGATCCCGACGATGGCGCCCCAGAGCATGACGAGGTAGAACCCGAGCGCGGCATCGTCGCCCATCGTGGGATCCTGGCAGCCGTGAGGATCGACGTCACGCGGTTCGACGCCCCCGACGCGGCGGCGCTGCGCGAGGAGCACATGGCCGAGACGCTCGCGCTCTACGGCGGCGTGGACACCGAACCCGGCGTCCGCCCGACCGCCGCGGACATCGCCGTGTTCCTCGTCGCGTACGACGAGGACGGCGCGCCGGTCGGTTGCGGCGGCCTGCGCCGGCGCGACGAGACGGCCGCCGAGATCAAGCGCATGTACGTCCGGCCGGCGGCCCGCGGACGGGGCACCGGCCGGGCGCTGCTCGCCGCGCTCGAGGACCACGCCCGCCGGCTCGGCGTGACGGTGATGCACCTCGAGACCGGTGACCGGCAGGCCGAGGCGATCGCCCTCTACGAGGCGGCGGGATACCGCCGCGTCCCGGGACGCGACGGCATCCACTCCGTCTGGATGGAGAAGGACCTCTAGTCCTTGTAGGGGTCGACGGTGTCGGCGCCCGCCATCGCCACGCCGAGGGGCGTGAGCGTGTGCAGGATCCGCACCGTGCCCTCGTGGTACGAGAGCACCTCGTTCAGGCGCTTGTACGCGCCCGGCGCCTCGTCCGCGGCGCCGCCGCGCAGCTCGATCCCCTTGCGCTTGAGGTCGAGCAGGACCTCGTCGAAGTCGATCGCACCGCCCTCGCGGATCCGCACCGAGCGCGCCTTCGACGCACCGGGAGCCGCCAGCGCCTCCTCGCGCGAGCCGTAGAGCGTCTCGTCGTCACGCAGGTTGTTGACCCACCGCTTGCGCGGCCGGCCCGCCGCCTTGGTGCGAGACATCGCGCGCCCCGCGCCGTGGACCGTCGAGTACAGCGACTCCGCGCTGACATCGGTCTCGACGCCCTCGAGGATCACCGCCGGCTCGCCCATCGACGCGCCGACGAACCCGCGCTGGCCCGGGAAGGCCGGCGTCGCGCCCTTGCGGACGACCCACCAGTCCTCGCCGCCGTGGGTCTCGCGCCAGATGTAGTTGTGGTGGTTGTGGACCTCGTCGGTGATCTCCGTCCCGAGGATCCGCACGATCTCGTCCACGACGACGTCGCGGCCGGCGTACGCGTAGTCGCCGGCCAGCGTCATCGCCGCGACGTAGGACTGCCCGAGCTCGGTGTTCACGTCGAACAGCACGGGCGGCGCCTCCATCTCGCCGTCGGTGCCGCGGTCGGTGAACCGCTTGCCCTCCGCGAGCGCGAGGAACCCGGACGCCGTCTTGTGCCCGAACCCACGCGAGCCGAAGTGCACGCCGATCCACACGAGGCCGTCATCATCCTCAAAGAGATCTGTGTAATGATTTCCCGATCCGACGGTGCCGAGCTGCGATGCCGCGAGACCGTGCAGCTGGCGCTGCGGCGTGAAGTCGGCGTCGCGAATGGCGTCGAGCACAGGGTGGTCGACGCGGCGCTCGTTGCTGCGGCCCATCCCGAACTCGACGTTCGTCACGATCTCGTCCATGACGCGGCTGAGGTCGGGACGGAGGTCCTCCGCACGCAGCGACGTGCGAACGGCCTTGTTCCCGCAGTTGTGGACGACGATGCCGCCCGCCAGGAAGGACTCGGCCTTGTCGCCGGTCGCCACGTCGAAGACGAACGCGGAGCCGGCGTCCTCCACCGAGGTGACCGGCAGCCAGGCGATCTCGTTGCTGTGATCGGGCTCGCATGTCCAGCCTTTCGGCACCCGCGACGCGCCGCGGCCGTAGAGGCCATGCTCGATGAGCGACCTGGGGACCTCATGCGCTGCACTTGCCGCGTCGACGATCTCGCGGACCGTCGCGGCGCCCGCCGACTTCAGCAGCCGCCCCGTTTCGATCGCCTCGACGCGGCGTGCGACCTCGTCACCCCGCTGCGTCACGAAGCTGAACGCCGCTGCGGCGGCGCGCCGCTTGTCGATCGCGCGGCAGAACCCGACCTCAGTCAGGAACCGCAGCTGTTCACGCTCTCCGCCGACGACTTGAACGGCCCAGGTCGTGATCCCGTCGCGTACCGGGCCGCTCAGGCTGACGCCGACCGCGAAGCCGAGTGACTCGAAGAGCTCGACCAGCGCGTCGACGATGGCCCGTGACCTCGCCGCCTGCTTGATGGTGACGTTCGCGAGTCGTCCGGCAATGATCGCCGGAGTGGTCGCCTCGGCGCTCGCGAACGACGACAGGAACAGCGCACGCATCCACCCGGGCAGCTCAAGCAACCACGGGAACGGGTCCGCAGCCCATCGCTCTGCCTTGCGGCCAACGGGGCATCCCATCGACGCCAACAACGCGTGCAGGCCCGTCGATCCCACGCGCACCACGTACTGCGTGCGGACGTTGCCGCCACGCTCACGGACGTCGAGCGCGGGCTCGAAGCCGAGGTTGGTGAGGTCGTCGCGCAGCGCGACCGCGTCCTCGGCGACGCTCGTGAACAGCGCGACGCACTTCCCGTCGAGCGTCAGGTGACCGTCCCCGCAGACGTAGGCGAAGATGCGGAGCAACGCCGGGAAGCGCGGGTCCTCGATGCGGACGGGCCACAGCCGGCGCTGTTCGAGTTGCGCGGCGCGCCGCCGTTCGACCTCGACGGGCAGGACCCCGGTTGCCCCCTCGAACGGGAGGCCGACGAACGGCGGCGCGGCCACCGCGTCGTCGAGCCTCAGTTCCGACGCCTCTCTCCACCCAAGCTTCGTGCGGATCTTGTGATCGGGTGTGCAGGCGAGCGAGCGACCTCCGGCCAGCGTCACCCGGAGTGTCGGCTTGACGCCGCGCGAGACGGCGCCGAGGTTCGGGTCGATCGCTCGCAGCCCGAAGCCGTCCCAGCAGGTCATCGGGTCGTCTGCGCGGACCTGCTCGATCGGGACGTGCCAGCCGTCTTCGCTGAGCACCGGCGTTCCCGCGGCGATGCACCCGATGTCGTAGCCGGCTCCCGAGGGGGAGACGTGCTCGCGGTAGGCGATGACGCCGCCGATCGGGGCGGAGTAGCCGAGGTGCCCGTCGGCGCAGAGGACTCCTCTGGAGCCCTCCACGGCCGACACGCAGCGCTCGAGCTGCCCGATCGTCTTGTCGTCGTGGTCGCCGAAGATCCGAATCACAAAGCGAATCTTCCCGTACGCCGCGGAAGGACCGCGGGCTCGCCGAAGCGTTCTCGCCTCGGCGGGCGCGGCCTCGGCCGGCCGCGCGGAGCACGCGCGGCGTGCTCCGGAGCGGGCCGGACGCGCTCGTCGACGACGAGCTGCTTCCAGTGGGTCTCGATCCTCATGCTGCTTCCTTCCCGCCCGGGGGCGGGGCGCCCCGTCAGAGGCGCTCCCGCCACCGGACCGCCGCGGACGCGACGTCGGTGAGCGCCTCGGCGAGGCGCTGGTTGTCGTGGGTGGCACGCGCGGTCGCGAGCGCCTTCAGCGCTGCCGCGAGCGGGGCGGGACCAACCGGCCCCGTGCCGTCGCGGAGAGCTGCGATCTCTGTGGTCGTGAGCTTGCGCCCGCCGGAGACGGCCGCCTCGATCTCGGCCGCGCGACGCTCGGCCTCGTCGGCACGGGCGAGCGCGCGGTCACGATCACGGCCGGCACGGGCGACGTCCGCGCGACGGGCCGCCGCCGCGGACTCCGCGGCACGCGCCTGACGCTCGGCGAGCGAGGCACGGGCCTCCGCGGCCGCGACACGCGTCGCGGCCTCGTCGGCTCCATGCCCGTTGCCGTTGCCGTTGCCGTTCCCGTTGACGAGCACCGCCGGCGCGACCGCGACGGCGACCGCCGCGGCCTCAGCCTCGGCGAGCGCACGCTCGGCCTCCACCGCACGCGCCTCCGCGGACGCGGCGCGACGCTCGGCCGCAGCCTCACGACGCTCCGCGGTCGCCTCGGCACGCGCAGCCACCCGCGCGACGGCCTGCTCGGCCGCC
>CADCVT010000458.1 GCA_902806215.1 uncultured Solirubrobacteraceae bacterium
CCGAAGCGCAGCGAGTCCAGCAGCGCGATGGGGCGCGCGCCGATGGCGAAGATGTCGCGCAGGATGCCGCCGACGCCCGTGGCCGCGCCCTGGAACGGCTCGACGGCGCTCGGGTGGTTGTGCGACTCGACCTTGAACGCGACCGCCAGCCCCTCGCCCACGTCGACCGCACCGGCGTTCTCCCCCGGTCCCATGACGACGCGCGGCCCCTCGGTCGGCAGCGTGCGCAGCAGCTTCTTCGAGTGCTTGTACGCGCAGTGCTCGGACCACAGCAGCGAGAACATCGCGAGCTCGACGTCGTTGGGCTCGCGACCGAGCTTCTCGATGACCTGCGCGAACTCGTCGCGCGTCAGCCCGAGGGCGACGGCGTCGTCGACCGTGGGGAGCGCGGCGGTCTCAGACAAGGGCGTGCACAGCGCTCTCGAACAGCTTCAGTCCGTCGGCCGACCCGGTCAGCTCGTCGACCGCGTGCTCGGGATGCGGCATCAGGCCCACGACGTTGCCGGCCGCGTTGGCGACCCCGGCGATGTCGTTGGTCGAGCCATTCGGGTTGCCGTCGTGGGCGTAGCGGAAGACCACGCGCTCGTCGTCGGCCTGCTCGGGCGGGAGGTGGTACCGGCCGGCCTGGTGCTTGACCGGGATCGACAGCACGTCGCCGTCCGAGCACGCCGCCGTCCACCGCGTCCCGGCGTCGACGACCTCGATGCCGAGCTGACGGCAGATGAAGCGCCGCTCGAGATTGGGCAGCAGGGCGCCCGGGAGCATCCGCGCCTCGCACAGGATCTGAAAGCCGTTGCAGATGCCGAGCACCGGGCCGCCGTCGCGCGCGAACGCCGCGACCGACTCCATGACCGGCGAGAACTGGGCGATCGCGCCGACGCGCAGGTAGTCGCCGTACGAGAACCCGCCGGGGATGACGATCGCGTCGACGTCGTGCAGCGAGCGGTCCTTGTGCCAGAGGATCTCGGCGTCTCCCACGCGCGCGCACGCGAGGACGGCGTCGGTGTCGTCGCACGTCCCCGGGAACCGGACGACGCCGAGCTTCAAGAGACGACCTCGAAGTCCTCGATCAGCGTGTTGGCGAGCAGGCGCTCGCACATCGCCGGGACCTGCGAGGGATCCTCGACGTCGAGCTCGATGAGCCGGCCGACGTGGACGTTCGTGACGCCGTCGAAGCCGAGCGCCGGCAGCGCCTGCTCGACGGCGATGCCCTGGGGGTCGAGGATGCCCGCCTTGGGTCGGACGAGGACCCGCACGCGGGCCACTACTTCGTCCTCTCGAGCCAGGCGTCGAACGACTCGCCGGTGATGCGGTCGTACGCCTCGACGTAGAGCTCGCGCGTGCGCGCGGCGACGTCGTCGGGCACGGCGGGGGCGGGCGGCGTCTTGTCCCAGCCGCTCTGCGACGCCCAGTCGCGCACGTACTGCTTGTCGAACGACGGCTGCGACTTGCCGGGCGCGTACCCCTCGGCGGGCCAGAAGCGCGACGAGTCCGGCGTCAGCACCTCGTCGCCGAGGACGAGCTCGCCCTTGTCGTCGAGGCCGAGCTCGAACTTCGTGTCGGCCAGGATCACCCCGCGCTCACGCGCGTGGTCCGATGCGAACTGGTAGAGCGCGATCGAGACGTCGCGCACCCGCGCCATGAGGTCGCGGTCACCGACGATCTCGGCGGCCTGGTCGAAGTCGATCGTCTCGTCGTGCCCCTCCTCGGCCTTCGTCGAGGGGGTGAAGATCGGGGTCGGCAGGCGCTCGGACTCCTGCAGGCCGGGCGGCAGGCCGATGCCGCTGACGCCGCCGGTGCGCTGGTAGTCCTTCCAGCCCGAGCCGGTGATGTAGCCGCGCACGACGCACTCGACCGGAAGCATCTTGAGCTTCTTGGCGACGATGGAGCGCCCGCGGGCCTCCTCCGGGACGCCCTCGGTGTAGGAGAGCGCGTGGTTCGGCACGATGTGCCCCGTCTTCGCGAACCAGAACGCGCTCAGGCCCGTGAGGACCTTTCCCTTGTCGGGGATCGGCGTCGGGTGGACGACGTCGTAGGTCGAGATGCGGTCCGAGGCGACCATCAGCAGCCGGTCGCCGAGGTCGTACATCTCGCGGACCTTCCCGGACGCGAGGAGGGGAAGATCATCGAGAGCAGTGGTCACGCGTCGGAGGCTAGCAACGGGTTATGACACCCCGCGGCGGCGACCCGGAAGCCGCTCCCGCCACGTCCGGCGGGCGAGCGCGCGGCGCAGCGAGGCCGACTGCGCTCGCCGCCGCTCGCGCGTGCGCCACGCCTGGAGCCCGGCGAGCCCGGCGACGAGCAGGACCACGACCGCGACCGCGAGCCACCAGCCCTCGCGGATCGCGCCGACGAGCATGGAGACGAGGAGGAACCCGAGCATCGCGGCCGCCGGGCCGTCGATCGGCATGCTCACGGTCTGCGCCGCGTGCCGGCGGGCGAGGTCGAGCGACGGGTCGATCCGGGCCGCCGCCTCGAACAGCCTCGTCGCCTCGGCCTCGCGGTCCATCGCGCGCAGGGCGAGCGCGAGGTTGTGCATCGAGACCGGGTTCTGCGGGTCGTGCTCGAGCGCCACGCGGTAGTGCCGCTCGGCGGCCCGCGCCTGCCCGGTCGCCAGGCGGATGTCGCCGAGCCGCGTGTGGAGCTGTGCGTTCTCGGGGTCGAGGTCGAGCCCGGTCTGCGCGGCCTCCCGTGCTCCGGCCTGATCGCCGACCGCGCTCCGGCAGTCCGCGACCGTCGCCCACGAGTACGGGTCGTCGGGATCGAGCCGAGCGGCCTCCTCCGCGGCCGCGAGCGCGGGCTTCTTGCGGCCGAGGTCGAGCAGGACGATCGCGCGCAGCCGGTGCGGCCAGTCGAACTCCGGGGCCAGCCCGGCGGCGTCCTCGGCCGCGGCCAGCGCCTCCTCCGGCCGGCCGGCACCGAGCAGCGCCCGCGCGAGGTCGCAGCGCACGATCGGATCCTCGGGTGCCTGCGCGGCGACCTCGCGGAAGAGCCGGATCGCGTCGTCGTAGCGACCGAGGTCGAGCATCATGCGCCCCCGCGCGAGCTTGGCTTCGGCGTGGTCGCTCACGACCTCCGCCTACCCGCAGGGCTAGGCGCGGTCGACGAGCCGCTCGGCGAGCCCGACGTACGCCGCCGGGGTCAGCTCGAGCAGGCGCGCGCGGTCGTCCTCGTCGAGGTCGGCCGCGCGCACGAACGCGTGAAGCTTGGCCTCGTCGATCCGCGCCCCGCGGGTCAGCGCCTTGAGCTGGTCGTACGGGTCGGCGCCGCCGCGCTTGCGCATGACGGTCTGCACCGCCTCGGCGAGGACCTCCCACGCGTCGTCGAGCTCCGCGCGCATGGCGGCCTCGTCGACCTCGATCTTCCCGAGGCCGCGCAGCGCGCTCCTGACCGCGAGCAGCGCGTGGCCGACGACGACGCCGCCGTTGCGGATGAGCGACGAGTCGGACAGGTCTCGTTGCAGCCGGCTGATCGCGAGCGTCGCGGCCATGTGGTTGCCGAGCGCGGTCGAGACCCCGGCGTTCGCCTCGCTGTTCTCGAAGTCGATCGGGTTGACCTTGTGCGGCATCGTCGACGAGCCGACCTCGCCCGCCACGACCCGCTGCTTGACCAGCGCGCGGCTGATGTACATCCAGAGGTCGCGGTCGAAGTCGATGAGGATCTGGTTGAAGCGGCCGAGCGCGTGGAACAGCTCGGCGATCCAGTCGTGCGACTCGATCTGGGTCGTCAGCGGGTTCCAGGTCAGGCCGAGGCCCTCGACGAAGTCGCGCGAGACCTGCTCTCC
>CADCVT010000459.1 GCA_902806215.1 uncultured Solirubrobacteraceae bacterium
CGTGGCCGCCGCGGCTCCCGCTCCCGCCGCCGCGCCGGCGCCGGTCGCCGCGCCCGTCGTCGCCAGCGCCAAGTCCATCGGCGGCAAGTGCGAGAAGCGCAAGAGCTTCCGCATCACGCTGCACAAGGGCCGCGTGCGCACCGCGCGGGTCATGCTCAACGGCCGCGCGATCTCGGTCACCCGCGGCAAGAGGAAGACGAGCGTGCTCATCGACATGCGCGGCCGCAAGAACCAGAACTTCGTCGTCCGTCACACCGTCGTGACCAAGGGCGGCAAGCTCAAGACCGGCACCCGTCGGTTCCGCACCTGCGGGTAGCGGAAGGAAGCTCCCACCGACGGGAGCAAGAGGGGGGCCGCCCGGGGGCGGGCGGCCCTCTTCGCCTCCTCGGAGTCCGGACCTAGCGGTCGCCGGAACCGAGGTCGGCGACGACCAGCTTGTAGCCCAGCTCGAGCTGTGGGAGGTCCAGAAGACCCCGATGCACTTCTGCCCACCGGCCGCTCTCGAGGTCGCCGCGCAGCCGTTCGACGGCGGCGGCGACCTCGTCGCGGTGGAGCTTGCGGCAGACGCTGATCGAGGCGCGCACCTCCGGATCGAGGTACGCGTGGGGCCGGCGCCAGTACGCGCCGTAGAAGCCGTCGACGCAGTCGTGGGGGACGGGAACCTCGACGAACCGCACGTCGCCGCCGAGGAGCTCACGGAGCTCGTCGCGCCAGAAGCCCGGCTCGCGGTACTCGGGCTCGATGAGCTGCTCGAAGCCCGGTAGGTACTCCGTGTTCAGCCAGAAGAGATCCCAGAGCGCGGGGTCGAAGGTGAAGAGCACGACCCGGTTGCGCGCGACCCGGCACAACTCACGCATCCCCGCCGGGCGGTCGGTCCAGTGGTGGTCGGTGAGGACCCCCATCGCGGCGTCGACGCTCTTGTCGCCGAGCGGGAGCGCCTCGGCGCTGCCCGCGAGCGCCCGCGGCAGCTCGGGCGGGCGCTGCTCGCGCATCACCGCGCTCGGCTCGACCGCGATCACCGTGCGGTCGCGCGGCTCGTAGGACCCCGCGCCCGCTCCGACGTTGACGACGGACTCGGCGTCGCCGAGCGCGCCGTGGATGGCGGCGGCGATCCGCGGGTCCGACCGGCGCTTGCCGCTGTAGCCGACGCCGAACGTGTCGTAGAGCTCGGTCACAGCCGGACGAGGAGCCGGACGATCGCCCGCGCGACGGTCACGAGGTCGTCGATGCGGACCCGCTCGTCCACCGCGTGGGCGAGCTCGAGGCCGCCGGGCCCGAACATCACGCACGGGATCCCGCGCTCGCAGAAGAGCCGCATGTCAGCGCCGTAGGACACGCCGACGACGCGCGCGGGCTCGCCGAGCTCCTCCGACACCGCGTCGCGGGCGTGCCGCGCGAACGGGCCCTCGATGTCGGTCACGCCGGGCGCGAACTGCCCGCCGGTCCACGCGATCGTCGCCTCCGGGCACGCCTCGTGCACGACGCGCTCGAGCTCGGCTCGCGCGTCCTCGACCGTCTGGTCGACGCGGACGCCGACGCGGCCCTCGAAGCTGAGCAGGTCGGGCACCTGGCTCGACCAGTGCCCGCCGGTGACCTTGCCGATCGACAGCGGGTACGGGAGCTCGAGCTCGCGCATGAGGAGGTGCTCGACGCGGTCGTTGATCTGCCGCTCGTGGTCGGCCAGCGCGGTGTGGATGGCGACGTAGCGGTCGATCGCGCTGATGCCCTCCAGGCGGACGGCCGCGTGGGCGGGGACGCCGGGGACGATCCCCGTGAAGGTGAGCGCTCCGGCCTGGGCGGAGGCGATCCCGAACGCGGTCGGCTCGGGGATGAGCGCGGCGTCGAACGCGCCGTCGCGCTCGAGCGCGGCGAACGTGCCGAGGCCACCGTCCTCCTCGCTCGGCACGGCCTGCACCACGATCTCCGGAGCGGCGCCGCCGGCACGCGCGACCGCGGCGGCGGCGTGCAGCGCCGCGATCACGCCGCCCTTCATGTCGGCCGACCCGCGGCCGTGGACGAAGCCGTCCTCGATCGCGCCGCTGAACGGGTCGCGCGCCCACCGCCGGTCGCCGGGCCAGACGACGTCGATGTGGCCGTTGAGGCAGACGCGGCCACGGCCGGTCCCGGGCACGACGGCCTCGGCGCCGACGAGCTCGGTGCGCAGTGCCTCCTCGCCGGGGTGGTCCGGGTGCGCACGGAGCCGCGACAGGTCGTGCTCGATGACGGCGGCGTCGAGGCCGAGCCCCTGCGCGGCGGCGGCGAACGCCTCGGCCGCGGGACGCTCGTCGCCGGTCAGGCTCGGGACGCGGACGATCGCGGCGACGTCCGCGGCCAGGGCGTCGGGGTCGATCGCAGAGAGGGCTTTCTCGAGGTCGGCCACGGGTAAGCGAGGACTATGCCGGACGACGACGACTGGGTGGGAGAGCCTCCCGAGGGACGCCACACCGCCGACCGCGCGAACCCCGGGTTCTGGGCTCAGAACCAGCAGGCGATGACGATCGTCTTCTTCGGGATCTTCGTGGGCGCGCTCGTCGTGCTCGCCCTCGTGCTGCTCGCCTAGAGCAGGCGGCCGCTGCGCCTCGAGCGCATGCGGACGTGCACGTCGACGTGCGCATGGCGCGTCGGCGTGTCGAGCGAGAGGAAGTCGCGGACGAGGCCCGCGTGCTCGCAGTACGGGCACGCGAGGGGGGCGCCGATCACCGTGCGCCCGGTGGTGAACACCGGGGCGTCGCAGCTCGGGCACGCGAGCGTGCCACCGGCCATGCGCGTGCCGACCGCGCGGCGGATCTCCTCCTGGCGCCAGTTGGCGTCGGAGCTGACGGGGTCGGCACCCTCGGTCCAGCGGAAGAAGGCCATCTGACCCTCAGTCTAGGAGGGGTCTAGGAGCGGCCGACGAGCACCGCGGGCGTACCGTGGCGCGGGACGAGCGTGACCGGGTTGCGGTCGATCGGCTCGGCCCTGCCGGTCGCGGGCTCGAGGCGCGTGTGCTCGAGGACCGTCCGCAGCACGTTGCGCATCTCGAACTGCGCGAACGCCGCTCCGAGGCAGCGGCGCATGCCGCCGCCGAACGGGATCCACGCGTACGTCGAGGGCGATCCGTCGAGGAAGCGCTCGGGGCGGAACGCGGCCGGCTCGGGGAAGAGGTCGGCGCGCCGGTGCAGCAGCTGGACGCTGGCGAAGACGTCGGTGCCGGCGGGAAGCTCGTAGCCGTTGGCGGTCAGCGGCTCCCCGAGCGTGCGCCCGACGTCGGGGACGGTCGGGCGGATGCGCATCGCCTCCTCGACGACGGCGTCGGCGTACGCGTCGCCGTCGGGCAGCGAGCGCTCGAGCCTCTCGCGGACGTCCGGGTTGCGGAAGAGCGCGTCGAACGTCCACGACAGCGCGGTGGCGGTCGTCTCGTGGCCGGCGGCGAGAAGCGTCACGAGCTGGTCGCGCAGCTCGTCGTCGGTGAGCGGGTTGCCGTCCTCGTCGTGCGCGGTCATGAGCATCGAGGCGATGTCGTCGCGCTCGGCGAGGTCGGGCGCGCGGCGGCGCTCGCGCAGCTCCTCGTGGATGAGCGCGTCGACGCACCGCACGGCGCGGTGAAACGGCGTGACCTTCTGTCCGAGCTGCTCGGCGAGCAGGACCGAGACCTGCGCGCTCGCGCTCGCCGTCCGCCGCAGGACGTCGGCGAGCTCGATCCGCAGCGCGTCCTCACGCGTCCCGGCCCGCGTGCCGAAGACCGTCCGCAGGATCACGTCGAGCGTGATCGCCTGCATCCGCGGCAGGAGCGCGAACGGCTTGCCGACCGGCCAGCGCTCGACGTCGCGCAGGACGATCTCCTCCATCAGCGAGCCGTAGCGGCGCATCCGCTCGCCGTGGAACGGCGGGAGCATGAGCCGGCGGCGGCGCAGGTGCTCGCCGCCCTCCTGGATGAGCACCGACCGCGGGCCGAGCAGCGGCTCGAGCACGATGCGCCGTCCCGCGGGGAGGCCGTTGACCCTGTCGCGGGCCCAGACCGCCTTGATGAGCTCGGGCTCGGCGAGGTAGACCATCGGCGCCGTGCGGGGAAGGCGGATCGTGAACACGGTGCCGTAGCGCTCGAGGCAGCGGTCCAGGTAGGGGACCGTGCGGCCGAAGAGGCCGACGAGCTGCAGGGGAGAGGGGAGGCGCGGGCCGGGCGGCAGTGACACCGCCGCCGAGACTAAGCGCTACCGCCGCAGCGCGAGTGTGCGTTGGCTCCGCTCGCGAGCTAGTTGAGGATGCCGCTACGCGCGAAGCGGTCGCTTCGGTCGTCGACCGGCGGACGGGCCGGCTGCGGCCAGGGCGTCCACAGGGTGCTGTCGCCGAGCGGCTCGGCGGTCGCGTGCCCGGTCGCGGCGAGGTCGAGCATGAGGTCCTCGGCCGCGGCGTCGTCGATCTCGCCGTAGCCCTGGTGCATGCAGGTCGCGATCTCGCGCGTCGTGAGGCCGTGGGGAAAGGCCTCGAGGAGCTCGGCGGCGCTCTCGGGCGCGGCGCGGCGCTCGAGCGTCGGGTCGATGTTCGCGACGGCGACGTCGTAGACCTCGAGCGGCTGGAAGCCGCCGGTCTCGAGGCGGATGCCGTTGCGCTCGAAGATCAGCGAGGGCGCGGTGTAGCGGACGGCGCCGTCGGTGTTGGCGGACTTGCCCTGGAACTCGGTCGGGCCGCCGGCGGCGGTGCGGGACTCCGCGCGGTCGGCCTCGTACGCGGCGGTGACCTCGGGGTTGTCGAGGATCCCCATGATGGTCTCGGTGTCGACGTCGGGGACGCGGAGCAGCGCGTTGCGCAGCGCGGCGTCCGCGTCGAGCGGCAGCGGCGTCGTGAACTGCGTGAACTGCAGCGCGCGGAAGACGGTCCACTCCTGCTCGGGCGCGATCAGCCGCGTCGCGACGACGGCGCGGCAGGCGCGGGCGGTGGCGGCCATGCGCGGCTTGGGCTGCCGGCCGAACGGCATCCCGTAGCGGCGGAACGCCTTGTTCGACTTCGACATGCGCAGCGGCGTGTAGCCGCGAGCTTCGTACTGCGACGCCTCCTCGGTCAGCCCGATCATCACGTGCCGCCAGCTGAGCTGACCGCCGTAGCGCCACTGCAGCGCGGTGATGAACGGCATCGCCGAGTACGCGAACGGACAGCCCGGGTCGGAGAAGTGCGTGACCTGGATCTGCCGCCTGTCGTTGCGCATACAACGGACTCTACCCGGCGGGCCCGCGAGCGATGCGCGGCTTCGGCTCCTTCTTGGGCTTCGGCTTCTTCTTGGGCTTGGGCTTGGGCTTCGGCCGAGGCTTGACCTTCAGCGCCCCGCTCTCCGTGCCCCGCTTGCCGTTGACGGCAACGGCGGAGACCGTGACCCGATAGCGCCCGGCACGCGAAGGACGGAACGGCAGCAGGGTCTCGGAGCGCCCGAGAGCAACCGCCCGGCGCCACACGAAATCCCGAGGTCCACGGACGACCACGAAGCCCGAGGCGAGCTTGCTCGCCGAGAGGCGCACGACGACGCGCCGCCCGGCTCGCGTGATCCGCGTGTGCCGCAACGACAGCCGCGGCGGCTGCCACGTGTACCGGGTGATCCGCCGCGCGGCCGGGCACATCCCGCGGGCCAGGGCGCGCCGGCACGCCTCGCGGGCGAAGCCCGCGGCGAGCCGGTGGTAGTGGAGGGTCGCCTCGCGCCCGCCGACGTCGTAGAGCGTCCACGCGCCCGTGTCCCACAGGTCGAGCTGACGCACCAGCTCCGGCGCCTCGCGCCGCACGAGGCGCCGCGCCGCGCGCGACCGCGAGATCCGCGCGTAGTCGGCGATCCCCACGAGCATCTGCAGCTCGCCGTTCAGCACGCGCATCGAGGGCTTGAAGGAGTACATGCGCAGCGACCCGATCGCGCGGAACGACGCGGTCGCCGCGCGCGCGTCCTCGCGCCGGTCGGTCACGCGAGAGGCACGGGCGAGCGCCTGCGCCGCGGTCGCCTGCGCCATCGCCGAGGTCCACAGCGGGTCGCCGGTCCCGAACCGGAACGCGTACTCGAACCGCAGAGCCCGCCCGTCGCGGACGCCGAGCGAGGTCACCGCGGACGCCGCCTGGAGCAGCGCGCCCTTGTCGCACTTCCCCGGCCGCTTCTTGACGAGGCAGTCGAGCGCGAGCGCGTTGACGCGTCCGGCGCTGGCGAGCGGATGCGGTTGCACGCCCGAGCCCGGCCGGTACTCGTAGACGAGCCCGTCGCCGCGGGTCTGCAGGCGCGCGCCCGGCGCCGGCATGGGGAGGAATCGCGCCTGATGGGTCGTCGCGCCGACGGCCTTCATCACCGGCTCGAGCCGCTCGCCGTTCAGGCGCCCGGCGCGCGCGATCCGCTTCGCGCTCGTCAGCACGTCGCTGATGAGCCGCGAGCGCGCCGCGGGGAGCCGCCGCGCGGCCCGCTTCGCCGTCACGAGCTCGCCCTCGAACCGCTGCCGCTCCGCCCAGCTGATCGTGCCCGAGCGGTGCGCGACCCGGATCGATCCCATGACCGTCCGCGCCGGGCCCTTCGGGACCGTGGGCGCTGCCGGGCGGACGACTGGCTCCTCGACGACCGCGGGCGCCGGAGGTGCCGCCGCAGTCGTGGCGAGCAGCGCCGTCACCAGCGCCGTGGCGTCCATGCCGAGCATCGAAGATCCAGCCTACGCGCCGATGCGCCCGGAATCGGCCGGATGCCGCGATCCCGTCGCCCCGGCTTGACGCCCGGTCACCCGACGTTGCGAGTCGTGCACGCGCATAGGTGCGTTATCGGCCGCGAACGCCTTTCGCGGGAGATCCCGGGCGCACGGGCGCTCCTCACCGGAGACGGGCCGACCGCCGGACGCCGTCGCGCGTCCAGGTCAACCGGGACCCGCGCAGCCGCAGCGATCGCGGCTCGACCCCGCGCCCGCGGTCGAGCAGGCGCCGCCGCGACGAGGCCGTCCCGACCGCGTACACGCGGATGAGGCGGCGCGCGCCCGCGCAGCGCGACGGCGCCTCGCGCGAGGCGTCCTCGAAGCACGCGGTGTACGCCACCGCGCCCCGCGATGACACGCCGATGTCGCCGACGCCGGCGAGGCGGTCGGCCGTCGGGCGCGGTAACGCGAACCGCCGGACCTGCCGGTTCACGGCGCGGACGTCGCCGACGTCGATGCGCGTCGTGACCGGCCCCGGCTCGGCGCCTTCGGGCACCTCGTTGTAGGCGTACGCGTACAGCGGCCCGGTCGCGGTGAAGGCACCCACCCCGTCGAGCCACCACGCGTTGCCGCTTCGCCGGTGACAGACCCCGACGGACGAGGCGGCCTCGCGCCGGAAGACCAGGTCCGGCGTGCGCAGCAGCACGCGCCGACCGCGCGCGGAGCAGACGCGGCCCCGTGCCGGCGTGTAGGCGAGCCTGCGCGACAGCACCCGGCGCGGGCCCGGACCCGCCGCGCTCAGCGACCGCGTCACCACCAGATCGCGCTCGCCGACCGACTCGCTCCACGCCACCAGCGCCCGGCCGTCCCCGAAGACGAACCCCGACGGCTCGCCCCCGCGGGGAAAGGCCGCGAGCGAGAACGAGCGAAAGGCTCCGCCGGCCGGCCGGTACGCCGCCGCGAGACCGGCGTCCGAGCGGGCGGCCACGACGACGTCGCCGCCGCGCGAGACCGCGGCGTCGAGCGGGCCGAACGTGCCGAGCCCAGCGATCATCAGCGACGGCAGGAACTCGCCGCCCGGCTCGCGCACGACGGCACGCACCCGGCCGGCCGCATCGCGCCACACGACGGCGAGGCCACCACCCGAGCCGACCGCCATCCGAAGATCCTGATCGGCACGCTCGCCACCCGAGATCCGGCGCAGCGGTCCGTACCCCGTGCCCGGTCCGCGCTCGACCACCTGCAGCGCGTCGAGGCCGTACGGGACGTTGCGGCCGAGCAGCACGGCACGCAGGGCGTCCGGCGCCGCGGAGACCACCGTGTAGCCCCGCGGCACCTCGAACGCATGGCGCGGTGCCGCGAACCCGCCACCTGCCGCACGCTCGCTCACGTCGATCAGGTCGCCCTCGGCGGCGAGCATCGCGAGCTCGTCACCGCCCTCGTCGCCCACGGCGACGTCGACCGGGCGGCCGCGGAGCTCCGCCGCCACCGGTACGGTCGCGAAGCGCCCGCCGGGCGTCCGTTCGAACACCGCGGGCGGGCCCGAACGCACCTCCAGCGCCACGATCGCACGGCCGTCCGCGCCGACGTCGAGCGCGAACGGAAAGCCGGCCCACCGGGCGGCCAGGATCTCCGGAGGACCGAATCCACCACCCGCGGGCCGGTACGACGCGAAGAGGATCGCGTCGCCGCTGCGCGGCCGCGCCTCCGACCACAGGATCACCGCGTGCCCACCGGGGCCGACCGCCTGCGTCACGAGCCGCGGCCCGCGCGCGCCGGGAACGGCGACGCCAAGACCTCCCGGTCCGTCCGGCGACGCGTCGGCCGCCATGATCGGCGCCTCGAGCCCCCGGTCGCGCGGCTGGAACGCGAGGTGCCCGCGGTCGCCGTCGGAGGCAAGGATCGGCTGCGCGCCGGCGGGTGCTGTGAGCACGAACAGGAGCAGCACCGAGAGAAAGCAGCGCATCGACCCAGTGAACGCACCACGGACCGGATGGGTGCGGACTTTCACGTCGGGCTAAAACGCGACGGGTCTCGTGCCGATGCAAAGGGCGAGATGACGATCGACCTGGTGATGGCAACACTCGGAGCGCTCATCGGCATGGCGCTGATTCTGGGCAGCTCGCGGCTCGCCGCGTACACGAAGGAAGGCGACGACCACTACCGCGAGCACCCGTGGGTGCAGTCGTTCGAGCCGTCGACCGGACGCCTCGCCACCGATGAGGGCCGCGTCGCCGCGTTCCGCACGTACTACGTGATCGCCGGGGTCGGCTTCCTCGGCATGGCGGCCGCGCTCAGCGCCCGCGCGCTGCTCGGGTTCTGACGGACCCTAGTTCTGCCGGCCGTCGGCGATGGCGAGGCAGGCCTCGCACAGCGGCCACGGCGGGTTCCACGGGAACCCGGTGACGTCTTGGCCGCACAGCGCCGTGTCGGGATCCCCGTCGTCGACGAGGTGACACAGCTCCTCGAAGCCCTCCTCGTTGCGCTTGGGGACGTTGACGCAGCCGGGCGCGACGTTCGGTGGGAGCGTCTTCGTGCTCACGACCCGAAAATGTACCGCTAGCGACCGGGGCCGGTGACGCGTTCGCCGCCCCAGTACACCGACCACGCGTGCAGGGTGTAGAAGGCCCGCGGGTCGTCGGCGATCCGCCGGGCGTAGCGCCGGACGGCGTCGACGTAGAGCGGGGTGGGGTTGTACGCGTAGAGCGCGCGGCGGAGGTTGCCCGGTGCCCCGGAGGCCCGCAGGTAGTTCGCGGCGCCCATGATCGCGTCGCGCGGATCGCGCACGTCGCCGCCCATCCCGTACGCCCGCCAGGTCGCCGGGATGAACTGCATCGGCCCGCGCGCGCCCGCCGTCGACTCGTTGCGCAGCTTGCCGAACCCGGTCTCCACGAAGTTGATCGCCGCCAGCACGTGCCACCCGACGCCGAACCGCTTCTCGGCCGCTCGGTAGTACCGCCGCAGCTCGGCGGGCGGGCGCGGCTCGCCGACGCGCACCGCCGGCCGGCGCCGCTTGTCCGACGACGACAGCCGGTGCAGCGAGCTCATCGCCGCGAGCGTCTCTCGCGCGAACCGCCCCTGCCCGCTCGGCAGCCGCACGAGGACACGCCGGGCCACGGAGGGCCGCCGGCGCAGGTACCGCAGGATCCGCTGCTGGTGCAGCGCGTAGCGCTCGACGGCGTTGGGCGCCGTCGTGTCGCCACCGGCCTCGCGCCAGCGGTCGATCTCCTGCGCCAGGCCGGCGTTCGTCGCGCGCAGCGCCGAGGCGATCTGCGGGGCGCCCTGCGGGATGGCGACGTCCGGGCTCGGAGGCCCGCCGACGGCGAGGGCCGCGACCGCCGCGGCGAGCCAGCTAACGCCCAGGCGGCACGACCTCCTCGGCCACCTCGTAGATGCTGTTGACCTTCACGGCCATCTCGAACTCGGCGATCCGGGACATGCGGTCCATCTCGATCTTCATGAACTCGGGGTTGTCGCGCATCGCCTCGACCTCCTCGGCGGTGTCGACGTCGAAGAACCCGAACGAGGTCACCTCGTCGGGATCCTCCATGTTGCGTAGCACGTAGGCCTTCACGAACGGCTCCGGATAGCTCGAGGGCTCCCACGCCTCCCGGAACTGCTCGTACGTCCCCGGCTTGATCTGGCGGACCGTCAGGAGGCAGAACATCCGGTGATGCTCTCACCTTCGCGCGGGTAGGAGGGCCGTCGACGGCCGCAAGTTCTCGCTGCGGGCGTCGTTACGGAAGACGACGACCACCCTCGGAGGATCCTGCCTTGCCGACCGTTCGCCTGCTCGCCGCCTTCATCGCCGTCCTCGTAACCGCGCTCGTGCCCGCTTCTGCCGGCGCCGTCGAGCCCACGGGAACCGGCGAGAACATCAAGCCGGTCAAGAACATCCCGTACCCGAACCTGAACGAGCCCGCCGAGACGAACGCGGGCACGGACCTCGAGTTCGCGACGATCACCGTCGCCGGCCCCGGTGCCGCCAAGGGCGCCCCGGGCGCCTCGGACTCCGCTCCGGGTGCAGCCGCGCCGGGCACGACGGCCGCTCCCGCTCCGGCCACGACGCCGCAGGGCAAGGCCGCCTCGAAGAAGGCCGCTGCCGCCCAGCGCGCCGCCGCGAAGGCCGCCAAGCGCTGCTCGGCCGCTCGCACGTCCGCCAAGAAGGCCAAGTCGAAGAAGGCCAAGCGCCGCGCCGCCCTCCGCGCGAAGAAGCTCTGCTCCTCCGCCAAGAAGGCCAAGTCCCGCGCGAGGAAGCTCGCCCGCACGACCACCACGGTCGAGCGCTCCGGCCTGCGTGACGCCCGCTCCGAGGAGCCCGGCGTCCAGCGCACGTTCGCGTTCGCCGGCTCGTACGGCGACGGCCTGCACGTCATCGACGTCACCGATCCGGAGAAGACCGAGCGGGTCGCCACGTGGAACTGCGGCATCTCGCAGGGCGACGTCCAGGTCTTCCAGCGCAAGGACCTCGGCGGCCGCTGGTTCGCGACCTACACGCACGACGGCTACACCTGGCACAAGGGCTCGACCTGCGTCTCCGAGCTGCGCGCGCTGGGCTTCGGCAAGCAGCTCGACGACTTCAAGGGCAACGGCACGTACATCGCCGAGGTCACCGACCCGTACAACCCGACGGCGGTCTCCTTCGTGCCGTACAAGCTCGAGTCGCACAACA
>CADCVT010000460.1 GCA_902806215.1 uncultured Solirubrobacteraceae bacterium
CGGTTCTCCGGCTGGACCCTGGCGATGACGGGCGGCCAGCTCCGCGCCAAGGGAACGACCGAGGTACGCCCGTTCGCGCTGATCAGCGCGTTCTGAGTGACGAGATGGAGATCGACAGCGCCACGCGCGGTCGATCTCCATCTCGCCGTTGAACTAGCCGCTCAGGGCCGCCGCGCCGGCCCGGCCGACACGCTCACCGGCATCGACCAGCGCATCCTGACTGAGCCGTTCCCGCCGGCCACCTGCCAGCAGATCCGTGACGGCCAGGACGCATCCGACCGCGACGCCGCGAGCCAAGCCGACGGCGAACAGCGCCGCGGCCTCCATCTCGACCGCGACCGCGCCGGTCGAGCCGAAGCGAGCAACGCTGTCGTCGTAGAAGAGATCGGTCGAGGCGACGAGCTCGCCGCCGCCGAGCGCAGCGACCAGAGCGGGATCGGCCGAGACCGTGTCCGCGCCCGACAGCGCGCGGGAGGTCCCGTCCCCGCACACGGCCGAAGCCGCGACGACGAGCGACCCGAGCTCGCGCTCGACGAGCGCCCCACACGTCCCGACCCGCACGGCACGCTCGACCCCGAGGTCGGCGAGCTCTGACAGGACGATCGCCGCCGACGGCCCGCCCATGCCCGTCGCCTGGATCGTCAGCGGCTCGCCGTCGTCGACCGACGGCCCCGAGTAGCCCCACAGGCCGCGGTTGTGGTTGAACATCTTCGGGCCCTCGATCAGCACCTGGGCGAGGGCGAGCGCACGGCCCGGGTCGCCCGGCAGGAGCACCCGCGGCGCGCACGGCGCGGTGGGGTGGATGTGGATCGGGTCGCGCGACAAGGGCGAGGACCATAGAGTGGGCCGCGCGATGGCGAAGAAGGACAAGGACAAGAAGAAGGACAGCCAGGCGGGCCGCGGCGACGCCGTCCGCAGCGCGGTCGACCAGGCGTTCCAGGCGACCGCTGAGCAGGCCGAGAGCGCCCGTGTCGGCGCGCAGGCCATCGTCGACGAGTTCGCCCAGGCGGCGAGCCGGGTGCGCGACGTGCTCGAGGACCTGCGGCCGCCGACCGGCGACGAGGTCACCGACCTGCGCAAGACGGTCGCGACGCTCGAGCAGCGCGTGGCCGCCCTCGAGGCCGCCCAGGCGAAGCCCGCGGCCGCTCCGCGTGCGAGGAAGTCGCCGGCGAAGAAGCCGGCGGCGGCGAAGAAGCCTGCAGCGACGAAGCCCGCCGACACGGGCGGCACCGGGAGGTCCTGATGGGAAAGAGCGTCTTCGCGAGCGCGGACGAGTTCGTCGAGGTGATGGACCGGACGTTCACGATGATGTCCGAGGACCCCGACATGGGCCCGAAGCTGCGCGACGCCGACGTGCCGCAGCGCTTCGAGTTCTCAGACCTCGACCTCGTGGTGAACATCCGCGCGGCCACCGAGGACGAGGACGGCAACCTCCACTGGGAGTGGAGCGACGACGTCGACTGGGAGCCCAAGGTCAAGATGGAGATGTCCTCGGAGACGTCGAACAAGTACTTCCAGGGCAAGGAGAACGTCGCGATGGCGATCGCCCGGCGGCGCATCAAGACCGGCGGCGACGTCAAGGCCGCGCTCTCGCTGATCCCGATCACCAAGCCCCTGTACGACCGCTACCGCGACATGGTCACCGCGGAGTACCCGCACCTGCGGGTGTGAGCGACGGCTTCTCCCTGAGCGAGGTCGCGCGGCGGGCCGGCGTCAAGCCGGCCACGCTGCGCCGTTGGGCCGACACCGGGGTCATCCCCGACTACGACGGCACGTGGACGCCGGCCGCGGCCGCGCACGCCCGGATCGTCGCGCGCCTGCGCGAGCGCGGCCACACGCTCAAGGAGATCCGAAAGGCGGGCGCTGCGGGACGGCTCGCGTTCGCGTTCACCGAGGACCTCTTCCCGGGCGACGACCGGGTCTACTCGATCGACGACGCCGCCGACGAGACCGGGCTCGAGCCCGCGCTCATCGAGCGCATCCAGTCGGCGGCGGGAACGAGCGCGCAGGACGGCTTCAGCGAGGACGACCTCCAGCTCCTGCGGTACATCGCCGCGGTGCTCGGCGCCGGGTTCCCGCTCGTCGCGTTCCTCCAGCTCGTGCGCGTGTACGGGCACGCGATGGCGCAGATCGCCGACGCCGAGGTCCGCCTGTTCCACCTCTACGTGCACGAGCCGCTCATGCGCGACGGCGTGCCCGGTATGGAGATGGCCGAGGAGATGGAGGGCCTCGCGAGGGAGATCCTCCCGCTGGCCAGCCCGATCATGGAGGGCATGCACCAGCGGTTCCTGCAGCACTTCGTCGAGCAGGACGTCGTCGGGCACATGGAGGCCGACTCGGGCGGCGCCGACCTCGGGCGCCTGCGCGTCGCGATCGCCTTCGCCGACCTGGCCGGCTACACGCGCCTGACCGAGGAGCTCGGCGACGAGCTGGCGGTCGACGCGGTCGAGCGCTTCGTCGAGTCGGTGGAGAACACGCTCCCTGACGACGCGCGCATCGTCAAGACGATCGGCGACGAGGTCATGGTCGTCGCCTCCGACGCGGGCGGCCTGGCCGACTGGGCGGTCGGCTACCAGCAGCTCATCCGCAACGAGCGACCGCTGCCCCGCATCGGGATGCACTTCGGCGAGGTCGTCTACCGCGACGGCGACTACTACGGCCGCGAGGTCAACCTGAGCGCGCGCGTCGTGGCGCGCACGGCGGGCGGCGAGGTGCTCGTCACCCGCCCGGTCGTGGAGGGCGGAGGCGCCCATCTCGCCTTCGAGCGCATCGGCGAGGTGAAGCTCAAGGGGTTCTCGAACCCGACCGAGCTCTTCCTCGCCGACATGCGCGACGACAGCGACCGATGAGTTTCGCCGGCCTCGGCCGGTCTGTAGCGTCGATGCCAACGATGAGCACGACGAACGCGATCCAGCTGCGCGGGGTGGTCAAGCACTACGGGGACGTGGTGGCGGTGGACGGCCTCGACCTCGACCTCCCGACGGGAACCTGTGTCGGACTCCTCGGCCCCAACGGGGCCGGCAAGTCGACGACGATGAAGATGCTGACGGCGCAGGCCCTGGCCGACGAGGGGACGATCGAGGTCCTCGGCCACCGGCTGCCCGAGGACTCGAAGCCCGCGCGCGCCCTCATGGGCGTCACGCCGCAGCTCGACAACCTCGACGTGACGCTGACCGTCGAGCAGAACCTCCTCGTCTTCTCGTACCTGTACCGGATCCCGCGCGCCGAGCGGAAGGCCGCGATCGAGCGAGCGCTCGAGATCGCGACGCTGACGAACCGCCGCACGGCGAAGGTCGACGAGCTGTCCGGCGGAATGCGCCGTCGGCTCCTGATCGCCCGTGCGCTCATCCATCGGCCTCAGCTCGTCCTGCTCGACGAGCCGACGGTCGGCCTGGATCCGCAGGTGCGCCAGGAGCTGTGGGCGCTGATCGACCAGCTGCGCAGCGAGGGCGTCTCGATCCTGATGTCGACGCACTACATCGAGGAGGCCGCGCGCCTCGCGGACACGGTCGTCGTCATGTCGCAGGGCAAGGCGGTCGCGACCGGGCGTCCGTCGGAGCTCGTGACCGAGCACGCCGGCAGCGAGGCGCTCGAGGTCTACGGCCCCCCGACGCGGCTGCGCGAGGTGGAGAGCGACGCGGTGACTCGCGGGTGGCCGACGCGCCGCACCGGGACGAGCGTGACGATCCTCCGCGCCGAGGACCTCAACGGCGAGGCGCCCGAGGGCGAGCGGCGCCCGGCCAACCTCGAGGACGTCTTCGTCCTGCTGACCGGCGAGGAGGTGGAGTAGATGGCCGCCATCCCTCAGCGACGGCGGGTCGGCCGGCTTGACCGCGCGGCGCTCTCCGGCGTCCTCGTGCGCGAGGTCGTCAACTTCTCCTCGTTCTGGCGCGCGACGGCGTTCTCGTCGACCGTCGAGCCGACGATCTACCTGCTGGCCTTCGGCCTCGGGCTCGGGACGATCGTGTCGAAGGTCCAGGGGCTCGAGTACGTCGAGTTCGTCGGCACCGGCACGGTCGCGACCGCGGTGATGTTCTCGAGCGTGTTCCCGTCGATGTTCGGCACCTACGTCAAACGGGAGTTCCAGCGCACGTACGACGCGATCCTCGCGGCGCCGGTCGATACCGAGGAGCTCGTGACGGCCGAGGCGCTCTACATCGCAGCCCGCGCGGGCGTGTTCGGCAGCGTGCCGCTGCTGGTCGCGATGATCTTCGGGCTCGACCCGTCGTTCGGGATGCTGCTCGTGCCGCTCGTCGCGTTCACCACCGGCTTCGGCTGGTCGTGCTTCGGGATCATCATCTCGGCGGTCCTGAAGTCGATCGACTCGTTCTCC
>CADCVT010000461.1 GCA_902806215.1 uncultured Solirubrobacteraceae bacterium
CCTGCGGTCGGCGCCCGAGGCCGCCGGGTACGTGCGGGCCGTCCGCACCGCGCGGTTCGGCTTCGGCACCGCGGGGCCCACGCGCGAGCAGCGCCGGGCGCTGCGCCGCGAGCTCGGAGCGGGCCTCGGCGTCCGCGGGCGCCTGCGCGGCCTGTGGGCTCTGCCGCCCTGGTAGCGAGCCGCACCGGCTCCTAGACTCAGGGTCATGGAGAGCGCATACGACCTCTTCACACGCGGGACGCGGCTGCTCGAGGACGGCGACTTACACGCGGCCACCGTCCCTCTGGCGCGCGCCCGCGACCTCGAGCCCGACAAGACGTCGGTCCGCGAGGCGCTCGGCCGGGCCCTGTTCCGCTCGCAGCGCTACGAGGAGGCGGCGACCGAGTTCTCCGCCGTCGTCGAACGCGCGCCGACCAACGACTTCGCGCTGTTCTGCCTCGGACGTTCGCTCCAGCTGCTCGGCCGGCACGACGAGGCGCGCCACCCGCTGGCCCTCGCGTCGAACCTGCGCCCCGAGCGGAGCGACTACCGCAAGTACCGCGACCAGGCGCGCAAACGGGCCGCATAGCTCCTTCGCGGTTGTCCGGTGTGCGACTCATGAGTATCATGTGCGCATGGCATCGGACGGCGACGACTTCGGCAGGAAGGTCCACCGCGCTCTGGCGCACCCGCTCAGGGTGCGGATCCTGGAGCTCGCGCGTGAGCGGGACGAGATCAGTCCCGTGGACGTCTCGGAGGAGGTCGGGGAATCGCTCGGCGTGGTCAGCTACCACGTGCGGGCGCTCGCGTCCGCCGGCCTGCTCGAGCTCTCGGGCCGGACGTTCCGGCGCGGAGCGGTCAAGCACCACTACACGGCGACGCCGCAGCTCGGGCTGACGTTGCGTGCGCGAATGCCGGCCGAGCGCGCCGGCGAGGTCGCCGAGCGCATCCGCGCGGTGTTCAAGGAGGCCGGCGAGGGTGCCGCCGAGGACGATCCGGAGTTGACCGTGGTGGTTCATCACAGTTCCGGCACGAACGCGAGCTGATCCGTCACAGGAGGCGCCGTAGCGTGGCGCCCGATGACCCGACGCGACTGGCTTCTGCTCCTCCTGGGCCTCGATCCGCCGCCCGCCGGGCTCGAGCCGGTGCGCGTGCAGAAGGCGCTGTTCCTGCTGGCACGGGAGGGCGGCATCCCGACGCGTGAGCGCTACTGGTTCGTCCCCTACAACTACGGCCCGATGAGCCCGCGGGTGTACCGCGACGTCGACGCGCTGACGCGCGCCGGGCTCGTGGAGCGCGTACCCGTACCCGGTTACGCCTGGGGGCTCGTGCGTGCGACGGAACGGGGGAGGGAGCGGGCGACCGAGCTCGCCGCCGGCGCCGACGGCCGCGCGGTGCGCCGGCTGTCCGAGATCCGCCGCGAGGTCGCGGCGCTCTCGTTCGCCGACCTGCTCGAGAGCGTGTACGAGCGGTATCCGGAGTTCGCCGTGCGCTCGGTCTTCCGGCGCAGGGGGCGGCCGTGACGCTCGTGCTCGCGCTGCGCTGCCGCGACGGTGTCGTGCTCGCGTCCGACGGCCAGGCCACGAGCGACGCGGCGGGCCAGCCGACGCGCTCGCCGGTGCGCAAGCTGTTTGTGGCCGGCGGGCGGCTGGCGTGGGGCGCCGCCGGCAGCGTCGGGCTGCAGCAGGCGCTCGAGGAGGCGCTGGCCCGGCGCGAGGACGTGCTCGCCGAGGCGGACGATCCGCGGCCGCTCGTCGTCGACGCGCTCGTGCCGATCCAGCAGCGGGCGCTGCGCGACTACGTGCCGCACCCCGGCACCCAGCCGCCGGACCTCGCGTGCGTGTTCTGCTGGTGCGACCACGACGGTGCGCCGCGGATCTTCTCCGTGCCGCGGACCGGCAGCGACCACCAGCTGCACGACGGGCACGCCGCCGTGGGGACGGGCGACATCTTCGCCGACTTCGCGATGGCGTCGATCGCGCACCTCGGCACGCCCGGGCTCGATCTCGAGCGCGCGAAGATGGTGGCGCTCAAGGCGATCAGCGACGCGATCGACGTCGCCGCGGTGTACCTCGGTCCGCCGATCCAGATGGTCGCCGTGACGCCCGAGGGCGTGCACGAGATCCCGCGCACGGAGCTGGACGGGAGCCTCGCGGACTCGGTCGACGCATGGAAGCTCAGCCAGCGCGACATGCTCGGGCCGCTCGCGGCTCCGGTGCCGTTCGTGCGTGCCGCGGATGCGTCGTGAGCTCATGTCTGATGAACTGCGGCTGAGCGCAGCGCGGGGCTGTGGCGATGGTGCAGCATTGAATACTATGAGTGGCATGGGGAACGATGGGAGCTGGGACCGGCTCGTGCGCGCGCTGGACACACGGAAGCCGGTCCGTGCGCGCGTGACCGGCACCGACGACCTCGGAGCCGTGGCCGTCGTCGAGGGCGTCGAGGGGCGGATCGCGATCGAGGACGTCCCGTTCGCCACCGGCGGCGCGGCGGCCGCGGGCCTCGTGGGCAAGCGGGTTCG
>CADCVT010000462.1 GCA_902806215.1 uncultured Solirubrobacteraceae bacterium
CGTCGCCGAGCGACGCGGCGGTGACGCTGAAGTCGATCCCCCGCCACGTGCAGCGCCGCTCGAGCATGAGCAAGTTGCCGCGGTCGGCGTAGATGTTCATGAGATCCGGATAGAGCGCGCAGACGCGCAGCGAGGCCTCAGGCACGGAGCATCGCCACCTCGCTGCCGACGTGGTCGTCGGTCTCGTCGACGTAGCGCGTGCGCTCCGGGCGCAGGCCGACCTCCGCCGCCGCGGCGGCGAGCTGTTCGGCGGTGACCCGCGCCAGGCGGATCAGGTTCTCGGTCGCGGTGCGCTCGCCCTCGGCGCTGACGTGCTCGCGCAGGCGCTCGAGCACGAACCCGTCGCCGTCGTCGCGGACCGCCGTGGGACGGCTGAAGAACGCCTCGCCGTCGACCTCGCGCACGTCGGGCACGGGCGCCTCGAGCTCGCCGTACGTGTCGACCGCGTTGGCCAGCGACGCCGCGAACAGCCCGCCCGGATGCAGGTGGGCCCGCACGGCGCGGAGCATCGACGCGCGGTCCGTCGGCCCGGGCAGCAGCTGCACCGTCTGCATCGGCGCGAGGATCAGCCCGTACTCCCGTCCGAGGTCGAAGTCGCGTGCGTCGGCGACGACGGTCTGGATCGGCAGCGCGTGGCCGCGCGAGCGCAGCGCGTCGAGCAGCTCCTCGTCGATGTCCAGCGCGACGACCTCGTGCCCCTGGCTCGCCAGGTCGGGCGCGACCCGGCCGGTGCCGGCGCCGAGGTCGAGCACGAGCACGCGCTCGGCGGCGGCGAGCTCGCGCCACAGGGCGAGGTCCGCGGTGTACGAGCCGCACTCGACGTCGTGCCAGATCACCGCACGTACGTCGTGCCGTGCTCGGGCACGGTTGCGTGTACGTTCGTCGCGCCGGTCTAGCCCCACGAGCTCGTCGCCACCCCTCGCTCGACGAGCTGCGCGCGCAGCTCGAGCATCGCGGTGTAGGTCGGAATTGCGTAGAGCGGGCCCGAGCCGCCGCCGACGGCCCGATCGAGAGCCGCGTCGAGCGCCGGCACGACCTCGAGCTTCTCGGTCGCGATCCCCGCGTACTTGAAGCGCACCGCGAGCTCCTCGGCCCGCGTGCCGCTGCACACGATCCGGCGCACGCGCGGGGCGAGCAGCTCGAAGTCCGCGTCCCACACCCACGAGACGTCGCGCCCGTCGGCGGTCCGGTCGTTGAGCACGCCGAGCAGGTCGTGCTCGCCCTCCTCGAGCGCGAGCGTCCGGATGACCTCGTTCGCGCCCGCGGGGTTCTTGACGAGGAGGATCGACAGGTCGCGCCCGCCGATCCGCACGGTCTCCGCGCGCCCGAACGCGGGCGAGACCGACTCCAGGCCGGTGACGACGTCGGCCAGCGGCGCGCCCATCGTCAGCGCGAGCGCCGCGGCGCCGAGCGCGTTGTAGACGTTGTAGAGCCCGGGAAGCGGCAGGTCGACGTCGGCGACGCCTGCCGGCGTGCGCAGCTCGAACCGCGCCGAGCGCACGCCGGCGAGCGTCACGTGGTGGGCGGAGACCTGCGGCGCCGGGCGCTCGCTGTCGCCGTTCGGGCAGCGGTACCGGCCGAGGTGCCCGAGGAACACGGTCTCGTAGACGTAGGGCGCGCCGCACACGCGGCAGTGCTTGGCGTCTGTCGCGTGCGGGAGCCCCGGCAGCGCGATCGAGTCGTCCTCGACGCCGAAGAACACGGCATCGGAGCCCACGCCGAGGTTCGCGATCGCCGGGTCGTCGGCGTTGAGCACGAGCGACCCGTCGAACGCGGCGGTCACCGCCGCCCACCGCTCGACGATCGTCTCGAGCTCGCCGTAGCGGTCGAGCTGGTCGCGGAAGAGGTTCGCCAGCAGGATCGCGCGCGGCCTGATCTCCGGCACGACCCGGTCGAGCCAGAACTCGTCGACCTCGAACAGGCCCGTGTCGCCGCGGCCCTGCAGCAGCGCGCTGGCGACGCCGCCGGCCATGTTCGCCCCTGCGCGGTTGTGCACGAGCCGGCTCCCGCCGCGCTCGAGGATCGCGGCGACCATCGCCGCCGTTGTCGTCTTGCCGTTCGTGGCCGAGATGACCGCCGAGCCGCGGTGCAGGCGCCCTGCGAGGGCGCCGATCGCGTCCGGCTCGAGGCGCAGCAGCACCTTGCCCGGCAGCGAGGTGCCGCCCCGGCCGGTCCGTCGCGACAGCGCGCCCGCCGCGCGGGCCGCCGTCGCCGCCATCTGGAGCCTCACGACGCCGGCACCAGGACCCGCAGCGCACCGGGGACCGCGCGGATCGTCGCCGGCGTCATGCCGATCGGGTCGCCGTCGGCGTAGATCCGGAACGGCCGTTCGGCGTCGACGCGGATCTCCTTGGCCCGGAAGAGCTCGGTCTCGTCGTTGTCCTCGAGATGCGTGCCCTTGAAGACGCGCGGGATGCTGCGCAGGTACTCGAGCTTGGTCGGGTCGAACGTCAGGACGACGTCGATCAGCCCGTCCTCGAGGTCGGCGTCGGGCACGAACTGCATGCCGCCGCCGAAGCGGCCGCTGTTGGAGGCCGCGACCGCCCAGCCCTGCAGCGTCCGCTCGGCTCCGCCGTCGACCGTGACCATGAGCCGCACGGCCTTCCACCCGGCCAGCGAGCGGAGCGTCGCGTACAGGTAGACGAGCGAGCCCTTGACCACCGTCGTCGCGTTGGCGAGGTCCTGGACCTCGGAGTCGAAGCCATAGCTCGCGATCCCGAGGAACGTGCGTCCGTCGACCTCGGCGACGTCGACGGTGCGCTCGCGGCCGGTGGCCAGGACGGACACGGCCTCGACCGGGTCGCCCGGGATCCCGAGCTTGCGCGCGAAGTCGTTGCCGCGCCCCCCGGGCAGGACGCCGAGCACGCCGTCGGTGCCGCGCAGCGCGTGGGCCACGGCACCCGCGAGCCCGTCGCCGCCGAAGCCCGCCGCGACCTCGCCGGCGAGCGCGGCGGCGGCGCCGAGCTCGATCGCGTGGTCGATCGACGAGGTCCGCTCGACCCGGAACCCGACGCCGAGCCGCGTCAGCTCCGCCTCGACGCCCGGAAGCGCCTTCGCCGACCGGCCGCCGCCGGCGTGGGGGTTCACGATCAGGCAGACCTGGCGCACCGGGCGAGAGACTAGTCACCGAGCACGAGGGCACCGAGGCTCTCGGCGACGGCGACGGGCCGCGGCTCCTCGACCGGGCGGTCCTGCGCGGCGCGCGCCTCGACGTCGCTCGACGCGCCGGTCAGCACGATCGCGCAGTCCAGGCCGGCCGCGTGGGCGCCGCCGAGGTCGGCGTCGATGCGGTCGCCGACCGCCAGCACGCGCGGGCGCGGGCCGCGCGCGCCCTCCGCAGAGCGAGCCGGACGCTCCACGCCCAGGCGGTCCAGCGCCGTCAGGTGGAGCTGCGCCTCGGGCTTGCCGACCGACACGGCGACGACGTCGGTCGCGTACTCGATGCTGGCGAGGATCGCCCCGGTGCCCGGCCAGGGCCCATCGGCCATCGGGAACGTCGCGTCGCGCCCCGTCGACAGCAGGTGCGCACCGCGCCACACCGCCTGGGTCGCGATCCGCATCTCCTCGTAGTCGAAGCCCGCGTGGCCGGCGACCACCACGACCTCCGCGCGCGAGGCGAAGGCGGTGCCGTTGACGATCCGCAGCCCGGCGTCGGCGACGTGGCGGTGGATCGCGGGGGAGCCGACGACGAAGGCGCTGCGGCCCGAGTGCGACTCGTTGAGCACGTGCTGCAGCGCGCCGCCGACGGTGACGACCTCCTCGACCGCGGCCCGGCAGCCGAGGCCCCACAGCTTGCGGACCAGGTCCTCGGCTCCCACGCGCGCGTCGTTGGTGACGAACGCGACGCCCTTGTGGGCGCCGCGCAGGGCGTCGATCGCCTCGACCGCGCGCGGCGTCGCATCGTCACCGACCCAGACGCAGCCGTCGAGATCGAGCAGGACGTGGTCGTAGCGGGAGAGGAGCGGGCGGAGGAGCACGCCCTGATGTCTATCCTGCCGCCCCGATGCGTCGCCCTCTCGTCGTCACCGTGCTCTGTTCCTGTGTCCTCGCGCTCGCCGCCTGCGGCGACGACGAGCAGACCGCCGGAGGTGGCGGCGACGACGCCGCCACCACGGCCACCACCACCGAGACCCAGCCCGTCGAGACCCCGACCGCCAGCGGCTGCAAGCCGGCCAAGAAGCCGAAGACCAAGAAGGTCGGCAAGGCCAAGCGCCCGTCGCTGAAGATCGACGAGAAGAAGTCGTACACCGCGACGCTCGAGACGAACTGCGGCGACATCGAGATCGCCCTCGACGTCAAGCGGGCCCCGAAGACCGTCGCGTCGTTCGTCGCGCTCGGGCGCAAGGGCTTCTTCGACGGCCTCGGCTTCCACCGGATCGTCCCGGGTTTCGTCGTCCAGGGCGGCGACCCCGCCGGCACCGGCAACGGCGGGCCCGGCTACGACGTCACCGAGACGCCCCCGTCGGACCTCAAGTACTCCAAGGGCGTCGTGGCCATGGCCAAGACGGCGATGGACGCGCCCGGCACGTCGGGCAGCCAGTTCTTCATCGTCACCGCCGACGACGCGGGCCTGCCGCCCGACTACGCGCTGCTCGGCAAGGTCACCAAGGGCGACGACGCGGTCAAGAAGATCGAGGCCGTCCCCGCCGAGGGAGACGGCCAGCCGACCGAGCCGGTCGTGATCTCGAAGCTGACCATCGCGTCGAAGTAGCGCAGGCGGCGCGCGCGGCGCGCGGGCGGCATAGGGTCCCCTCACGCCACCGGAGGAGCAGACCCATGTCGACAGCCGAGCACGCCA
>CADCVT010000463.1 GCA_902806215.1 uncultured Solirubrobacteraceae bacterium
CGCCGGGCACGAGGATGAGGTCGGGCTCGAGCCGCATCAGGCGGTCGACTGCGTCGCGCTCGTGGGCGGTGACGCGCTCGAACTGCAGGTCCGCGATCACGCCGACGCGCAGCGCGTTCCCGGCGTCCCGCTGCGACGCGACCGGGATGGTGACCCGCGTGACCTCGAGCCGCGAGGGCTCGACGAGCGACGCGTACGCGCCGGCGGGGCGAGCAGCACCGCCAGCCCGCCGAGGATCCGCAGCACGGTGTGCCGGCCGCGGACGGCGAGCAGGGCACCCGCTAGCGGGACGACGACGATCACGTCGAGCCACACCAGGTGGGCGGTGCCGAACAGCGGCTCGAGCCCCGCGACTCCGAGGGCCACGAGCTTGACGAGCCAGGCGACGGCCGCGAAGGCCGCCCACGCCCAGCGCCGCCGGCCGGAGAGCACCGCGAACACGACGACGCCCGCGGCATCCGCGAGCGTCGAGGCGGCAAGGACGAGCGACAGGCGATCCACGGCGCGGCAACCTAGCCGCGCCGTGTCAGCGACCTGTGGAGATCAGGCGGTGGCGGGGCGCTTCTTCTCCTTGGGCGCGTCGCGCTCGGTGAGCCGCAGCTCGCGCTCGGCGCCGGGGCGGCCCTCCTCGAACTGCTCGTCGCGCTCGCGCTCGGCGTTGAGCTGCGCGCCCATGAGGATCGCGACGTTCGTGATCCACAGCCAGACGAGGAAGACGATGACGCCGCCGAGCGAGCCGTACGTCTTGTCGTACGAGCCGAAGTTGCCGACGTAGAACGCGAAGGCGACCGAGGCGATCAGCCACAGGACGACCGCGACGACACCACCGGGCGAGATGAACTTGAAGCCGCGGACCTTCGCGTTCGGCGAGGCGTAGTAGAGGATCGCGATCGCGAGCGTGAAGACCGCGAGCACGATCGGCCACTTGACGATCGAGAAGACGTCGATGAATCCGCCGCTGAGGCCGACGGCCGAGCCCACGGCCTCGAGGACCGGGCCGCTCGCGACGACGAGCAACGCGGCGATCGCCATCAGCAGGATCATCGTGAGCGTGACGAGCATCTGGAGCGGACGTAGCTTCCAGATCGGACGGCCCTCGTCGACCTCGTACATGACGTTCGAGGCGCGCATGAAGGCACCGACGTAGCCCGAGGCGGACCACAGCGCGGCGAGCACGCCGACGAGCAGCATGATCCCGGCCTTGCCCTGCCCGGAGGTGATGTTCTCGATCGGCCCCTTGAGCGTCTCGGAGGCGGAGGCAGGACCGAGCTGGTCGACGACCTGGTTCATCGCGTTCGTGACCTGGGTCGGCGAGAACACCAGCCCGACGATCGACACCAGCGCGATCAGCGCCGGGAACAGGGCGAGCACGCCGTAGTAGGTCAGGGCGGCGGCCCAGTCGGTGAGGTTGTCCTCCTTGAACTCGCGGAGGGTTCTCTTCAGGGTCGGGACGAGGCCCGTCTCGCGTGAGTACCCACGCTCGGTCGCAGTCGGCATGGTGCAGGGGTTTCCCGCCTGGCGGAGTGCGGATGTGCCACGTTCGCTGCGACGTTGAGTCCTCACTCTCGTTTCCAGCGCATGAGAGCTCGATCCACGGCTGCGCTCGGCCTCCTCCTCCTGACCGTTCCGGTCGTGGCGGTGGCCGAAGCGCCCGACAACGACAGCCGCGACGAGGCGGAGCGCATCAGCCGCCTTCCCGCCGACGTCCGCGGCAGCACGACCGACGCCGAGACCGGGCCGGCCGACGGCCTCGACTGCGGCGAGCCCGCCGGATCGGTCTGGTATCGCATCGACCCGGGCCGGACCCGCCGCGTCGTCGTCCGCCTCAAGGCGGGCGGCGACCTCGAGGCGACGCTCGACGTGTACGAGCGCTCGCGCTCGCGGCACGATCTCGTCACGTGCGAGGAGACCGACCGCCGCGGCAGCGCCGCCGTCGCGTTCCGCGCTCGCAAGGGCCAGCCGTACCTGATCCGGGTCGCGCGGCTGAAGCGCTCGCGCGACGGCGACTTCCGCCTGACGCTGCGCGCGGCCGGCGCCACGCGCCTCCCCGGCCCGCCGCTTCCGGAGAACGGCGTGAGCGGCACCCTCGACCGGCTCGAGCGGACCGCGTCGCCGTGGTCGGTCGCGATGCGGCCGGGCCGGCGCTACCGGATCGCGTTGCAGGCGCGACGCGGGTGCATGCGCGCGTCGGTCTATCGCGCCGGGATCCGGCCGCGCCGCGGGCTCGAGCCGCTGCTCCGGCTCGGCTGCAGCGGCTACGGCGCGTTCACCCCGCGGCCCGAGCACGGCCGCAGGTTCACGGTCTTCGTCAACGCGGCGAGCGACGTGCGCGGCGCCCAGCGGTACCACCTGCAGGTCGGGCGCGCCGGCGTCGACGACGTCGCCCCTGGCGTCCCGGCGCGCAACTACGAGCGGATCGCGGGCCGCCTCGGCGCGACGCTCGACACCGTCGACCTGTACCGCTTCGACGTCGCGCGCCGCAGTGTGCTGTTCCTCAACCTGCGGACGCGCCGTTCCGAGGCGCCGCTCGACCTGCTGCTGCTGAACGAGAGCGGCGACATCGTGCGCTGCGACTGCGACGGGCGCGGCAACGCGACGCTCCACAAGGGCCTGCGGCCTGGCCGGTTCTTCGTCGCGGCGCGAACGCGCGGCGGCGTCGCCACGCGCTACTCGCTGCTGCGGGCGTCGCGCACGATCACCAACACGACCTCGGTGCGGGTCAACGGCGCCGCGCAGGCGTCGCTGCTGCCCGGGCAGGCGGCGTCGCTGACCGCGACGGTGGAGCCCGGGGCGAGCGGTCCGGCCGTCGTGACGATCGAGCAGTTCGACCCGATCGAGGGCTGGCAGTACGCGGACTCGATCCGCACGACCGCGGTCGGCGGCTTCGTCAGTGCCTCCTACGTGCCGCGGGCGGAGGGGCGCTGGCGCGCGACCGCGCGCTTCGTCGGCACGCGCGAGGTCGCCCCGAGCAGGGCGCCCGGGTTCGTGCCGTTCACCGTCGGCGGACCGCTGACCGACTAGGCGACGAGGTGGAAGAGCGCGGCGTCGGCCTCGAGGGCGCCGCGCAGCTTCTTCTTCGTCTGCCCGTGGATCTGGCAGATCCGGCTCTCCGACACGCCCATGACCTCGCCGATCTCCTGCAGCGTGAGGTGCTTGACGTA
>CADCVT010000464.1 GCA_902806215.1 uncultured Solirubrobacteraceae bacterium
CCGCGCGAGCGCGTGCGGCCCGCGCTGCTGCTCGGCGCCGCGCTCCTCGGTGGCGGGCTCGTCGGCGCGCTCCCGGCGTCCTCGCTCGCGGTCGCCGCCGTCCCGTTCGCCGCCGCCGCGCTCGGCGCCGGGCTCGTGACCGCGCTCGGCTTCCCGTACTTCGCGCGGTTCATCCCGGGCGGTGAGGCGGGCACCTACTCCGGCGTCTTCTTCAGCGTCCGCGCGATCGCGGCGACGCTCGCGCTGCCCGCAGCCGGCGGGCTCGTCGCGGTGACCGGCTCGTACCGGGCGCTGCTCGCGCAGGGCGCGGCTGCGCTTCTTGCACTCGTGCCGCTTCGACGGGCGGAGCGTGCGGGTGCGGCCCGCGAAGCTCCTGCTCCGCGCCCCGCGCTCGGTCGCGTCGTCGCGGTCGTCCCGGTCTTCCGCTCGGGGCAGCTCTCCGCGGTCGCCGCCGGGGCGCTCGAGCACGTCGACGAGGTGCTGATCGTCGACGACGGGTCGCCCGCGGAGATCTCGGCGGTTGCGGCGCGGCTTGCCGCGGAGGATCCCCGGGTCTCGTTGCTCCGGATGGACGCGAACTCGGGCAAGGGGACCGCGCTCTCCACCGCGTTCGCCTCGCTGCTCGAGCGGCCCCAGCCGCCGGACGCGATCGTCACGCTCGACGCCGACGGGCAGCACCCGCCCGAGCGCATCCCCGCGTTCGTCGAGGCGGCCGCGCACGCGGACGTCGTCATCGGCCACCGGCGCGAGCGGATCCGCGGCGGCATGCCGTTCGTCCGCCGGGCCGGGAACGCGCTGACCGCCGCCGCGATGACGCTCGCGACCCGCCGCCGGATGCACGACACCCAGAACGGCATGCGGCTCATCCGCGTCGACGCCCTGCGCGACACGCCGCTCTCCCCCGGCGGCTTCGAGGCCGAGACGCGGCACCTCAAGGCGCTCGCGCGCTCCGGCGCGTCGATCGCGTGGGTCGAGATCCCGACGATCTACGCCGGCGAGCCCAGCTCCTTTCACCCGCTGCACGACTCGCTGCGGGTCGGGCGCGAGGTCGTCCGCGGTCCCGAGAGCGCGCCGCTCCAGCCCCTGCCGGGCGCCGCCGCGCTGGTCGGCGTGCTGCGCGAGTGGTGGCTGCGCCTGGCGCTCGGCGTCCTGGCGATCATCGCGATCGGGCTCGCGCTGCCACGATTGCAGGGCACCGACGAGGCGATCTTCCGGGAGATCAACGGCTGGGGCGACGGGCCGGAGTGGCTCTACCAGGCGCTTGATCCGCACAGCCGCAACTACGCGCTGCTCACGCTGCTCGCGTTCGCGTCCGCCGCGCTCATCACCCGGCGCATGCGCTTCGCGATCGGCGGCGCGGTCGGGCTCGTCTTCGCAGCGCTCGCCTCGGACGTCGTCCTCGAGATCGGGCAGGTGCTCTTCGACCGCGACCGGCCCGAGGAGGCGCTCGGCGCCGCGGCCGACCGCTCGCACGACCGCCACTGGGCGGCGATCCCCAGCTACCCGAGCGGCCACCTCATGGTGACCGCGGCGATGGTCGCGGCCGCGAGCCGCATCGCGCCGCGGCTGCGCGGGCCGCTCTTCGGCTACCTGGTCGCCGTCGGCATCACCCGGATCCTCTTCGGCGCGCACTTCCCGCTCGACGTCGTCGTCGGCGGCATCGTCGGCTGGGAGGTCGGGCTGTTCAGCGCCGCGATGGTCCGCGCGGCCGGCCTCCTCCCCGCGGCGAGTCCGCAGCCCCAGCCGGCCGACCCGGTCGCGCTACCGGCGGCAGCTGCGCCCTGACGCGGCTTCACAAAAAACCACCCACCCAAAGCGCCACGGTGTAGCGTCGATGCGCCAACTCCGGCTGACGAGAGGACAGGCGTGATGCGCAGGGACTGGTGGGCTCCGTTGACGGGCGTCGCGTTCGTCGCCCTGCTGATCATCTCGTTCGCCGTCGGCGGCGAGCCGCCGGACGCCAAGGAAGGTGCCCGCGAGATCGTCAGTCACTACGAGGACAACAAGGGTGCGATCCAGATCGGAGCGGCGCTGTCGGTGCTCGCCGCCAGCCTCTTCGTCTGGTTCGGCGCGACGCTGCGCGACGCGCTGCGCGACCCGGGCGGCAACGACGGCATCGCCCCAGCGGTGCTGTTCGCCGGCACGATCATCACCGCGGTGGGCGCGGCGATCGACGCGATGGTCCCCTTTGCGATGGCGGAGGCCGCCGACGACGGCGTCGACCCGAACGCGTTCGTCTCCCTGCAAGCGCTCTGGGACAACGACTTCTTCCCGCTCGCGCTCGGCGTCGCACTCTTCCTGCTCGCCTCCGGACTGTCGATCCTCCGCCGCGGCATCCTGCCTAGGTGGATGGGCTTCATCGCGGTCACGCTCGGCGTTCTCGGGTTCACCCCGGTCGGGTGGATCGCCTTCATGGCCGGCGGTATCTGGGTGATCGCGGTCAGCATCATGCTCACGCTGCGCAACCGCGCCGGTGGCGCGGGCGCCGCCGGTGACGCGACAACGGCCGATCTCGCGGGCCCCGGGCCCGAGGCGCCTCAGCCGGTCGGCGTCACGCGGTAGGCGTCGAACACCGAGTCGATGTTGCGCAGGCGCGAGATCGTCGTCTTCAGCGTCTGCGTGTCCCCGACCTCGACGACGAACCGGTTCTTGACCATCGGCGGCGATACGACGCAGCGGGCCTCGACGATGTTGATGCCGTGCTCGGCGAACGTCCGCGAGAGCTCCTCGAGCAGCCGAGTGCGGTCGTAGGCGTCGACCTCGATCTCGACCTTGAAGGCGGTCTCGTGATCGCCCTCCCACGACACGTCGACGAAGCGCTCGGGGTCCTTGCGCAGGACGCCGACGTTCGGGCAGTCCTCGCGGTGGATCGTGATGCCGCGCCCGAGGGAGATGTAGCCGGCGATCGGGTCGCCCGGCACCGGATGGCAGCACTTGGCCAGGCGGAGCATGACGTCCTCGACGCCCTCGACCCGGATGCCGTACTGGCCGTTGGAGCGGTTCGGCTGGCGGCGCTCGCGGCGGGTCGAGACGAGGTCCTCGAGCAGGCGGTGGCGATCCCAGGCGTCGACCTGGAGCTCGACCTTGAAGGACGTCTCGTTGTCGCCCTCCCAGTCGACCGCCACGAAGCGCTCCGGGTCCTTGCGCAGCGCGACCGCGTTCGGGCAGTCCTCGCGGTGGATCGTGATGCCGCGGCCGAGCGAGACGTAGCCGAGGATCGGATCGCCGGAGACCGGGCGGCAGCACTTCGCGAGGCGCAGCGGGACGTCGTCGATGCCTTCGACCGAGATGCCGTAGGCGC
>CADCVT010000465.1 GCA_902806215.1 uncultured Solirubrobacteraceae bacterium
AGACCGCGCCCGCCGCCGAGGGCGCGTCCGAGGAGTGGCTCACCGCGCACGAGGCGGCGCTCGCCGAGCTCGAGGCCGTCCGCCAGCACCGCGAAGACCTGCAGCGCCGCGTCGAGGAGCTCGAGGACGCCGCGACCCGCGACCGCCGGGCGATCGCCGAGCTGTCGGCCGCGCTGGCCGCCGAGCGCGAGGAGGCCGAGGAGGAGCAGGCCGCGGAGGAGGATCCGAAGTCGGTGCTCGAGGCGGTGCGCATCGCCGCCGACACGTGCCCGAACCTCGTGTTCACCGAGTCCGCGTTCGAGTCGGCCGCTGACAGCCCGTATCGGCGCCCGGCGGAGATCCTCGACGCGCTGCGCACGCTCGACCCGCTCGCCGAGCGCTACAAGGCCGGCCAGATGGGGACGAGCCTCGGGCAGATCGCGCAGGAGGCCGGGCTGACGTGGCGCGCCGGGGTCTCAGAGCTCGCCCGCACGCGCTGGGCGAAGGACTACGTCGTCACCCACGAGGGCCAGAGCCTCGACCTCGGCCCGCATCTCGCGCTCGGAAGCGGCTCCGGCGCCGGGCTCATCGCCCGGATCTACCTCCACCTCGCCGACGGCAACGGCAGCGTGCCGCGCGGGATCTACGTCGGCCACGTCGGCCGGCACCTGCCCGACACGACGACGTGACCGCGGCCGGCCAGTCCCGCGCCACCGGGCTCGTCCTGCTTGCCGCGGGCGCCGCGATCGTCGTCGGCTCGACGTTCCTGACGTGGCTCGGCACCCGCGTCGACGAGACGAGCCTGTGGGAGCTCTCGAGCCGTGACGTCGTGGTCATGACCGCCGGTGCGTTCACGGTGCTTGCGCTCGCCGTGCTCGGGCTCGCGCGCGGCGGCCGAGACCTCCCCGCGATCGTCATCGGCGCCGCGCTGGCCGGGTTCACGCTCGTGCTCGTCGACGACATCCGAGCCTTCCCAGCCGAGCTGCGGCGCGACGCCAACGGCGACGACGTGGCCGTCGGCGGGGCTGCCGTGCTGCTCGTCGGAGTCCTCGTCACGGTGCTCGGCGAACGCGCGCCTCGCGCCCGCTGGACCCGCGCGGCCGGGGCGCTCCTGGTGCTCGTCGTCGTGATGGGCCTCACGGCGGTGCGCACGCACCCGGAGATCCAGGTCATCCGGTGACGCGGTCGCTCACAGCGCCTTCTCGCCCCAGAACGACGCGAACGGGTTGTCGTTGAAGTTGCCGACGGCCCGGTAGCCGGCGTCGCGGTACATCCGCTCGGCCCACGGCTGCTTGGCGCCGGTGTCCAGGCGCGCGATCGTGTAGCCGAGCGAGCGGGCGGCGTCCTCCAGCGCGACCAGCAACTGCCCCGCGACGCCGCGCCCGCGGAGCTCGGGCAGCACGTACATGCGCTTGATCTCCGCGGCGCGGTCGTCGAGGCGCTTCACCCCGCCGCCGCACACCGGTCGCCCGTCGTCGTCGTAGCCGACGAGGAAGACCCCGCCCGGCGGCGAGAAGTCCCGTGCCGACGCCGACGGCGCCTCGGGGACGTCGATCCGCCCGTAGAGCGGCGCCATCTCGGTGACCATGGCCGCGACGAGATCGGTAGCGGGCGGCTGAGCGGCATCGACTCGTCGGAACTCCACGGGCCGGTAGTGTGCCGTGTCGTGGACAGCGCGAAGCTCGCAGAGGCGGTTCTTCCCGACCAGGACGGCACCGACGTCCGCGTCGGCGACCTCTGGTCCGAGCGGCCCGTCGCGCTCGTCTGGCTGCGCCACTACGGGTGAGTGCACTGCCGAGACCACGCGGTGCAGTTGCATCGCGCTCGTGAGCAGTTCGAGCAGGCCGGCGTCGGCCTGGTCCTGATCGGCCAGGCGAGCCCGCGGCAGGCGACCGCGTTCCGCCGCAAGATGGAGATCGACCTGCCCGTCCTCGCCGACGAGGAGCGCGCGACGTACAAGGCCGCCGGGCTCAAGCGCGCGAACGTCTCCCAGCTGCTCGGGCCGCGGTCGGTGCTCTCGGGCGTCAAGCACGGCGCCCGGTCGGGCGTCGTGCAGGGCCGCATCATCGGCGACGCCGCGCAGCTCGGCGGCGCGGTGATCGTCGCCCCGGGCGGCGACGTCGTCTACGAGCAGGCCCAGCGCAACGCCGGCGACACCGTCGAGGCGGACGCGCTGCTCGAGGCCGCGGAGCGCATCTAGCGGTCGCTATCGTCGCCCGCCGACATGGCACGCGACTGGCGAGAGCTCTTCATCACCGAGAACGGCGCCTCGGGGCTGGGCGGGACCGACTCCGAGCAGGGCGAGGAGCAGCAGGGCCGCCGCCGCGGCTTCTTCCGCCGCCTGCGCGAGAACATGTCGAAGACGCGTGAGGCGCTTGCCGCCGAGGTCCAGGCGACGCTCTTCGAGAACCTCGACGACGAGACGTGGGAGCGCCTGGAGGAGGCGCTGATCATGGCCGACGTCGGCGCGAAGACGACCGCCGAGGTGGTGTCGAAGCTCGAGACCGAGGCGTCGCCGGGCGAGCTCGAGGGCGGTGAGGCG
>CADCVT010000466.1 GCA_902806215.1 uncultured Solirubrobacteraceae bacterium
CTCCTCGATCAGCGCGCCGTCGAGGTGCGAGAGGCCCACGCCGCCGTACTCCTCGGGCACGTGGGTGTTCATCAGCCCGACCTCGAAGGCCTTGTCGATGATGTCCTGCGGCCAGGTGCCGTCCTTGTCGTACTCCCAGGCGACGGGACGGATCTCCTTCTCGGCGAAGTCGTGCGCCATGTCGCGCAGGTTCTTCTGCTCGTCGGTGAGCGTGAAGTCGACCATTGCTTCTGGGATTCTCCTTCGAGGAAGACGGAGTTGACTCGCGAGTCAACTTGGTAGGACCGAGTGTAGTGGGCACACTTCCCAAGGCATGGAGGATGCGTTCGTCTACGTCCTGTTCGGCACGGTGATCGTCGCGGTGATCGTCGCCGTGCTCAGCCTCAAGGGCGACCGCTACGAGCACATCGGGAAGGGCGGCCTGTTCGAGGAGGAGCCGCGGCGGCGCCCGCAGCCCGCCGCGGTCACCGCCGCGGTGCGCGACGAGGAGATCCGCCAGCTCGTCGCGGCCAAGAACGCCCGCCGCGCGACGAAGGGCCAGGCGCCGCTCGACGTCGACGAGGAGATCGCCCGCCTGACCCCGGAGCCGTCCCACGATCCCGCGCTGGTGGGCGAGATCCGGGAGATGGTCGAGCTCAAGAACGCCCGGCGCCTGCGGCAGGGCAAGGAGCCGCTCGACGTCGAGGCCGAGGTCGCCAGGCAAGTTCGCGACCTACTTGGGTAGGAGGCAGCGCATGGCCGATCCGAAGACGTACGAGCTCGACGAGCTCACCATCAGACCTGGGACCTACTTCAACCCGCAGACCGACATCGTGCTGATCGTCGACGACTCCCCCGACGTCGACACCGAGATCTTCAACATGGAGGACTACGAGGGCTCGGACTGGGTCCTCATCAGCGACGAGGTGCCGGTCGACGAGGATCGGCGCGACTCGCTGATCGAGCGCTTTCAGGTGACCGGGCGGCCCTCGTCCGACGCCGGCGACGACGAGGTCGTCGAGGACGAGGAGGAGCTCGAGGGCGTCGACGTCGAAGAGCTCGAGGGGTGACCGTCGTCGTCGGGGTCGCGCGGGTTGCGGCGATCCCCGATGACTGAGGCGATCATGCCGATCGCGAACGCGGCCAGCACGAGCAGCAGGCTCAGCACCGGGCCGATCTTGACCCACTCCTCGATGTGCAGCTTGATGCCGACGAGCGCGAGCACGACGGCGATCGTCTCGTCGAGGTAGCGGAACCTCCGGATCAGGCCCTCCACGAGGACGAACAACGCGCGCAGGCCCAGCAGCGCGAACACGTTCCCCATCCAGATCACGAACTCGTCCCGGGTGATCGCGAAGGCGGCCGGGATCGAGTCGACCGCGAAGGCGATGTCCGCCGCGACGACGGCCGCCAGGCACAGGAACAGCGGCGTCGCGTAGGTCTTCGACCCCTCGAGCTGCTCGTGGTGGTCGCCCTTGACGAACCACGCGTTGCCGAAGTAGTCGCTTGAGACCGGGAAGAGCCGCCGGACGCCGCGGACGATGAGGTTCTTGTCGGGGTCGACGTTCTCGCCGACGCCCTTGAGGATCCGGTAGGCGAGCAGCAGCAGCGTCGCGCCGAGGATGTAGATGACGAAGTGGAACTCCTCGATCAGCGCGACGCCGCCGAGGATCGCCAGGCCGCGCAGCACGAGCGCGAAGACGATGCCGAAGAACAGCAGCCGCGCCCGCAGCTCCGGCGGCACACCGAAGTACGAGAAGAGCAGCAGGAAGACGAAGAGGTTGTCGAGCGATAGCGAGCGCTCGATGAGGTAGACGGTCGTGTAGTCGATCGCCCGTTCGGAGGAGTCGAGGACGAGCAACAGCACGCCGGCGAAGAGGCTGACGACGAGCCAGCCGATGCTCCAGCGCACGCCCTCGCTGAAGTCGGGGTCGCGCCCGCGCGCGAAGAAGTGCAGGTCCAGCCAGAGGAACAACAGCAGAGCCGCGATGAGCGCGATCCATGGAAGCGCGTCGCTCATGCGTAGAAGAACACGACGCCGAAGACCACGTACAGCGCGAGCAGCTGGAGTCCCTCGAACCAGGTGGACTCGCCCTCGTTGACCACGAAGTTCGCCACGAGGATCGCGAGCAGCACCGCGACGAGCTCGTACCCGTTGAAGACCAGGGCCATCGGGTGATCGCCGATCCCCGGCACGAACGACAGCAGGACGAGCACCGGCGCGACGAAGAGGGCGATCTGGGCGCTCGAGCCGATCGAGATGTTGACCGCCAGGTCCATCTTGTCCTTCGCGGCGAAGTAGATGGCGACCCAGTGCTCGGCCGCGTTGCCCACGATCGCCACGACGATCAGGCCCACGAAGAACTCGCTGATGCCGATCGTCTCCGACGCCTCGGTGATCGAGCCGACGAGGATCTCGGACATGAGGCCGACCGCGACGCCGGCGACGGCCAGCGTGATCACGGAGCGCTTGACCGACCAGGCCTCGCCGCCGCCGCCGTGGTCGTCCTCGCCGTGGGACGGGTTGAACAGGCTGCGGTGGGTCTTGAGCGAGAACAGCAGGCCTCCCGCGTACGTCGCGAGCAGGACGAAGGCGACGATGAACGAGATCGTCTCGACCTCGTTGCCGTAGTTGACCTCCTCCTCGCCCACCTTGGGCAGGCGCCCGCCGTGCAGCAGCTCGAAGACCGCCGGCAGCACGAGCGCCGCGGCGGCCAGGAGGAGCATGAGCACCTGGACGTTGGCGGCGGTGCGATCGAAGAACTGCCGGTCGCGCTTGCGCCCGCCGATGAACATCGCGGCGCCCATGACGAGCAGGATGTTGCCGAGGATCGAGCCGATCAGCGACGCCTTGACGACCTCCTGGAGGCCGGCGTTGAGCGCGAAGAACGCGATGACGAGCTCGGGGAAGTTGCCGAACGTGACGTTGAGGAAGCCGCCGATGCCGGGACCGGTCCGCTCGGCGAGCTCCTCGGTCGAGTGGCCCATCAGCGCTGCGGTCGGGATGACGCCGAGCGCGGCCGCGACGAAGATCCACGTCGCCTCGGCGTGGTTGAGCTCGAGCGCGATCGCGACCGGGATGAACGGGACCAGGAGGTACGGCCAGCCTGATCCGCTGAAGAGGAACCGTCGCGCGGCGTTCACGGCGGAAGACGGTAGCTACCCGGCCCGGGCGAGGTCCCGCTGCGGGTCGATACCCCAGCGCGACGCGATCGCCTCGAGCGGCTCGTCGACGCTCCACCGGTCGGCGAGCGGTTCGCCGTCGTGGTCGGGCGTTGCGCCCTTGAGCAGCATCGAGCCGGTGTTGTCGCCGATCGCGCGGAGCTCCTCGAGCTCCTGCTCGCTCAGCGGGGACGTCTTCGGCGTCCCGGCGAGCTCGGCGCGCTTGAGCTCGACCCGCTTGCCGCCCAGCTCCTGGATGAGCGTCGGGACGACGGTGTGCACCGCGGGGTGCGCGAGGTTGTACGAGGCGCTCAACTGCATCAGCGACAGAGCGTGCGCTTCCGCGTAGGGGCGCATTAGGTCGAGCTTCTCGCGGCCGCGCTCGACCCAGCCGGCCGGCCGGAACATCCGGTGGTCGCGCTCGGCGAACTCGTGGCCCGGGAGCACGTCGTCCCAGAAGAGCCCGCCGTAGTCAGCGACGCGGGTGATGACCTTGACGCCGTGCTGCTCGGCCGCGTCGAGCACGAGCTCGCCCGGCCACGGCTCCATGGGGCTGAGGATGATCATCGCCCAGTCGATCCGGTCGCCGAAGCGCTCGAAGCAGTCGATGACGTCGAGCGTGAAGCCGTTGGCGGGCCCCGGAGCGACGCCGATGCTCGAGGCAAGTCCGTCGCCGCGCAGCTGTTCGAGCCCGTCCCAGACGGCCTCGGACGTGTAGCCCGTCCGATCCGGGTTGTGCAGCAGGAGCACGTCGAAGGCGTCGAGCCCGAGGCGCTCCAGCGAGCGTTCAGCAGCCATTCGCAGGTAGGCCGCGTACTCGTCCGCCGAACGAAGCCGCGGGTCCGTGAAGCGCGGGAATCCCTTGGCCCCCTCGCGCTCGCCCTCGTAGAAGTCGTGCCCGACGGCACCGACGATCGAGTATGACGAGCGGTCGAGCCCCGCGAGCGACCGGCCGAGCAGCACGTCGGCCTCCCCCGCTCCGTACGTGTCGGCGGTGACGACGGTCGGGATGCCGGCGTCAGGCCGGATGAGATCGAGGAACCGCTCGTCGTCGAGCGGCTCCCCGAAGTGCATGTAGCGGCCGCCGCTCCACGTCCCGACAGCGACGTGGGCGAGCTCCGCGCTCACTGGTTGGCGGTGTCCAGGCACTCCTGGAGCTTCTGGACGTCACCGGCCGCCTGGGCCACGCACTGCTCGTACGACGAGCCGCTGCCCGACGAGCCGCCGGGTGCCGGCGTCTCGTTCTGCGAGCCGGAGCCGAGGCCGGGCGCGGCGCCGCCGAACTGCTGGAGCAGGTCGTCGAGCGGCTTGGCACCCGAGGGCGCCTTGATCGTCTGCTTCTTGTTGAGGCCGCCGATCGCGAGGTCGAGCCGCACGTCGCCGGACTGCTTGTTGCCCTCGCCGACGATGCGCAGGTCGACGTTCAGGCGGCGCAGGATCTTGTCCTCGGCGCCGGTCCAGATGTCGACGCGGGCGTTCTTGATCGCCGCGGCGATCTTCTTGCGCTGCTCGGCGGTGAGCTTGCGGCTGCCGGGCTTGGGCTTGGCGTCCTTGTTCGCCGCGTCCTCAGCGCAGGGATCGGACTCGAGGTCGGTGCGGCCGAGCACGCGGTTGACGTCCTCGAGGAACTTCGGGACGTCGATGCGCGAGGAGATGTGGATGGCCTCGGCGCCGCCGACGTCCTCCTTGCCCTGGTTCTTGGCCTCCTGCAGCCAGCGGCGCGGGTCGATGCCGAGCGCCTGGAAGGTCGCGTTGCCCTTGTCCTTGCCCTGCTTCTCGTTGCACTCCGCGGTCTTCGCGTAGCTGTCCTTGAACTGCTTGTAGAGGTCGGCCGGGACCGCGTAGTTCTCCTTCTGGAACTTCAGGAAGCCCTTGCCGCCCGTGCTCACCGCGCCGGCGGTGAACGCCTGGCCGCCGGTGTTGATCTCGGCCTCGAAGTCGAAGTGCGGAAGCTTGCCCGAGCCCTGCGACTCGAACGGCCCGCGCAGCGCGACGGTGACGGGTGCGGGGAGCTGTTCGATCCCCTTGGCGTTGACGCGCACGGAGAGGTCGAGCCTGCCGCTCTTGACCTCCTTGCCCGCACCGAACGTCTCCTGCAGGAGCGCGGTGGGGTCGGCGTCCTCGCCGTCGTCGCCTCCACAGGCGACGAGGCCGAGGGCGGAAGCGAGCAGCACGAGGATCAGAAGAGGCCAGCGGGACATGCGGCCTCAGCGTACTGTTCGGACGTTCATGGCCTGCCGGATGATCCTGTACACGGGCAAGGGCGGCGTCGGCAAGACGTCGGTCGCCGCCGCGACCGCGCGGCGCTGCGCGGCGGCGGGCGCCCGCACGCTCGTGGTCTCGACCGATCCGGCGCACTCGCTGGGCGACGTGCTCATGACCGAGCTCGGCCCCGACCCGATCTCAGTCGGCCCGGGCCTGTGGGGCCAGCAGATCACCGCGCAGGAGGAGCTCGAGCGCAACTGGGCGGCGGTGCAGGACTGGGCCGGCGACATGCTCGTCGAGCGCGGCGTGGACCGCATCACCGCCGACGAGCTGACCGTGCCGCCGGGCGCCGACGAGCTGTTCGCGCTGCTGTCGATCAAGCGCCACTTCGAGGACGGCGAGTTCGACGTCGTCGTCGTGGACTGCGCGCCGACCGGCGAGACGCTGCGGCTGCTCTCGTTCCCCGACGTCGCGCGCTGGTGGCTCGACCGCATCGTGGGCCGCGAGCACACGCTGCTGGCCGCGATGCGGCCGATCGCGCGCACCTTCCTCGACGTCTCGCTGCCCGACGAGCGAGCGCTCTCCGAGGTCCAGCGGCTGATCGGGAACCTCGTGTCGATGGACGAGATCCTGCGCGACCCGTCCGTCTCCCTGCGCCTCGTGATGAACCCGGACCGGATGGTGGTCGGCGAGGCGATGCGCACGTTCACCTACCTGAACCTCTACGGGTACCTGACCGACGCGGTGGTGGTC
>CADCVT010000467.1 GCA_902806215.1 uncultured Solirubrobacteraceae bacterium
CGCCGGTGCGCAGCGCGGTCACCGCGCCTGCGTCCATGACCGCCAGCGGCTCGGAGGTCGTCGCGTCGCTGGCCACGAGCAGACCGATGACCGTCGGGAGGCCACGCTGGGGGTTCTGCGGGAACGAGGAGATCCACTTGAGGATCGCCACGCCGCCACCGAGCGCGGGCATCGCGCGGAAGTCGCCGTACGGCGGCGACTCGAGGTAGACCTTCGACGGCATCGTCCACTCGCCGCGGCGGTGGCGGACGAACGCGTCGCGGACAGCGGAGATCGCCGCCTCGGCGGAGACGGCGGCGAGCACGGCGTCGCGGTCGAGCATCATCGGCGGCACGCTCGGTAGCGTATGGCCGCGCATGCCGAACCGCCGCCCCAAGCTCGAGATGATCGCCCCCGGCGCCTCGCCCGAGGAGGCCGCGGCCATCGCGGCCGCGCTGGAGCACTTCATGCGCACGACGGCACCCGCCGTGGCTCCCCCCGACCCGAAGCCGAACCCCTGGTACATGCAAGGACTTCTCGAGTCGGTGCAGCGAGAAGTCGGCCCGCACCCACCCCCCTTCGGGTAAAAACCCGAAAGCCGCTCGGCTTTCGTCTGTATAGTCCCCGGGATGGCGCGACCCCAAGGCTCCCTCCAGAACCCGGAGGTCTACGAGAACGTCCCCGGCCACGTGATCCCGATCCTCGAGCAGGAGTTCGACGACTTCGACACCGAGGCCGAGAAGTTCCTCGACGGGCAGACGGAGGAGACGGACTTCATCAAGATCCGCCTCAAGCAGGGGGTCTACGGCCAGCGCCAGCCCGACGTGCAGATGATCCGCGTGAAGCTGCCGTTCGGCGGCGTCACCCCGGAGCAGATGGAGGGGTTCGCCGACGCGATCGAGAAGTACGCCCCGCTGAACAAGGGCCACATCACGACGCGTCAGAACATCCAGATCCACCACATCCCGCTCATGGACGCCGCCGCGTTCATCCGCGAGGTCGGCGACTGGGCGCTCTCGAGCCGCGAGGGCTGCGGCAACACGATGCGCAACGTCACCGGCGACCCGTGGGCGGGCGTCTGCGAGGACGAGCCTTTCGACCCGACGCCGTACGCCGGCGCCTACGTCCGCTACTTCGTCCGTCACCCCACGACGCAGGCGATGCCGCGCAAGGTCAAGACCGCGTTCAGCGCGTCGGACGCCGACCGCGCGATCTCCGGCATCCACGATGTCGCCTTCATCCCGAAGATCAAGGACGGCAAGCGCGGCTTTCAGATGGTCGTCGGCGGCGGAACGGCGATCATGCCGCGCGTCGCTCCGGTGCTCTACGACTTCGTCGGCGCCGACGACGGCGAGTACCTGCGGATCACCGAGGCCGTCCTGCGCATCTTCGACCGCCAGGAGTGGCTGCGCGTGAACCGCGCCCGCGCGCGGATCAAGGTCTTCGTCGACAAGTTCGGCATCGAGGAGCTGCGCCGCCAGGCGGAGGAGGAGCTCCAGGGCGAGTGGGTCAACGAGCGTGACTTCTCGATCGACAACATCCTCTTCGAGCACGACGAGGAGGCGCACGCCCCGAAGCCCGGCGCGTACGCGAGCCCCAACGGCGACGGCCCGGCCTACGAGCGCTTCGCGCAATCCAACGTCCGCTCGCAGCGCCAGAAGGGCTTCTCCACCGTCGAGGTCGCGGTCACCCGAGGCGACCTGAGCCCGGAGCAGTTCCGCGGCCTCGCGGCGATCATGCGCGAGTACTCGGCCGGCTACGCCCGCACCACCGTCACGCAGAACATCGTCCTGCGCTGGGTGCGCGACGAAGCGGTCTACGAGGTGTGGCAGCGCCTGACCGCGCTCGGGCTCGGCGAGGCCGGCGCGGAGGAGATCACCGACGTCGTCAGCTGTCCGGGCACCGACAGCTGCAAGCTCGGCATCACGAGCTCGATGGGCCTCAACCTCGCCATCCGCGAGAAGCTCTCCGAGATGGAGATCGAGGACCCGCTCACGCGCAAGATCAACATCAACATGAGCGGCTGCCCGAACGGCTGCGGCCAGCACCACATCGGCAACATCGGGTTCTACGGCGCGTCGATCAAGGTCGGCGAGAACACGCTGCCGGCCTACGTCGCACACGTCGGCGGCACCGGCATCAATGGCGGCAGCGTCGTCTTCGGCACCCGCCTGAAGGTGCGCCTGCCCGCCAAGCGCGTCCCCGAGGCCGTCGAGCGGTGGCTGCGGATGTACGAGGCCGAGCGCACCGACGGCGAGATCTTCAACGACTACGTCGCGCGCGTCGGGACGAAGCACTTCGAGGACGCCGTGCGCGAGCTGGCGATGCCCGTCGAGTTCGGCGTCGAGACGATGAACAGCTTCATCGACTGGAGTCGCAACGTGCCCTTCGTGGTGCAGAGAGGCGAGGGAGAGTGCGCCGTCTGACCGCCACGACTGGCGCGCTCGCCGAGGCGGTCGAGCGGTTCGACCGCATCGCGATCGCCTGCTCGTTCCAGAAGGAGGCGACGGTCGTCCTCGACCTCGCCTCGGAGATCGGGCTCGAGCACTTCGACGTCTTCACGCTCGACACCGGCGTGCTGTTCGACGAGACGATCACCGCGTGGCGCAAGACCGAGGAGCACTTCGGCATCACGATCGAGGGCGTCCGCGGCCACTGGCCCGAGCACCTGTGGGAGACCGATCCCGACGCGTGCTGCAACGCCCGCAAGGTCGTGCCGCTGCGGGAGCGCCTCGACGGCTACGACGCGTGGGTGACCGGCCTGCGCCGCGAGCAGTCGCCGACCCGCGCCGACACGACGGAGATCAGCTGGGACGCGAAGCACGAGCTGTTCAAGGTGGCCCCGCTCGCGGCGTGGACCGAGAAGGACGTCTGGCGCCGGATCGCCGACCGCGGCCTGCCGTACCACGAGCTCCACGACCGGGGCTACAGCTCGATCGGCTGCGTGCCCTGCACGCAGCCGGGCGAGGGCCGGGAGGGCCGCTGGGCGGGGACCGGCAAGCTCGAGTGCGGCCTGCACGCGGCCTAGGGCCATGAGCTACGAGCTGGCGCACCTCGACGTGCTCGAGAGCGAGGCGATCCACGTCATGCGCGAGGTCGCCGCCGAGCTCGAGCGGCCCGTGCTGCTGTTCAGCGGCGGCAAGGACTCGATCGTCCTGCTGCGCCTGGCCGAGAAGGCGTTCCGCCCGGGGCGCTTCCCGTTCCCGCTCATGCAGATCGCGACCGGCCACGAGTTCCCCGAGGTCACCGACTTCATCGACCGGCGCGTCGCCGAGCTGGGCGAGCGGCTCATCGTCGCGCGGGTCCAGGACTCGATCGACAAGGGCCGTGCGGTCGAGGAGACCGGCCCGCGCGCCTCGCGCAACCGGCTGCAGACCGTCACGCTGCTCGACGCGCTGGCCGAGCACGGGTTCGACGCCGCCTTCGGCGGCGCGCGCCGCGACGAGGAGCGCGCCCGCGCGAAGGAGCGCATCTTCTCCTTCCGCGACGACATGGGCCAGTGGGACCCGAAGAACCAGCGGCCCGAGCTGTGGAGCCTCTACAACGGCCGGATCCGCCGCGGCGAGCACGTCCGCGTGTTCCCGATCTCCAACTGGACCGAGCTCGACGTCTGGGAGTACATCGCCCGCGAGCGCCTCGAGCTGCCGTCGATCTACTTCGCCCACGAGCGCGAGGTCTTCCGCCGCGACGGGATGCTCTACGCCGCGTCGAAGCGCCCCTCGGCCAGCGCGTCGAGCAGCGTGACCGTCTGCAGGCGGTTGCGCGACGGGTTGGGGCCGCTCTCCTCGACCGCGCGGCCGCGGTCGATCGAGTCCTGCACGGAGGCGACGACGAGCCGCTCGCCGAGCTCGGCGACGCGGCGGTCGCGGAACTCGATGACCTCGGGGAAGTTGTGGCCCG
>CADCVT010000468.1 GCA_902806215.1 uncultured Solirubrobacteraceae bacterium
CTTCCCAGGAGCCACCATGACCCACCGCCGGAACCTCTTCCTCGCCGCAGCCGCGGCCGCCGCCGCGCTCGCCGCCCCGAGCGCCGCCGATGCCGCATCGTGCGTCAAGGGGCTGCCGGCCCCGGGCGACGACACGTGGGAGATCGCCAAGAACGGCGCGATGGAAGGACCGACCACGTTCGAGCAGGGCGCGAACTTCGCCGGCGGACACGGCAAGCTCATGGTCAACGGCGAGGCCTATCCGGCGATCGACGACGCGACGTGCACCACCACCGCCACCTCGGTGCAGTTCCCGGTGCGCAAGGTCGGCGACGTCGACGTGAGCCGCACCGTCGACACCGTGGGTGGTCGGCTCCGGTGGGTCGACACGTTCGTCAACGGCGGCAAGGCGAACGAGATCTTCACGGCCTTCGACATCGTCGTGACCGACGACCAGCACATCGTCGACAGCGAGTCCGGCGACGCGACGGGAACCCACGCCGATCACTGGTCGGTGCACCAGAACGACGGCGGGTCGTTCCCGTTCTTCCAGCGCGGCGTGACCGGCGACGGTGCGAAGTCGGCCAGCCTCCTCTCGATGGGCGAGGACCCGCAGCGATGGGAGCCGAAGGACGGCGTGATGCCCGACGCGTTCCTCTCGTACGGCAAGGTCGTCCTCGCGCCGGGGGAGACGGTTCGGCTCGTACACGTGAGCGGCACGGCGACGTCACGGGCCAGCTCCAAGGCGGGGGCGGTCGACAGCACGACGCCGCTCGCCGGACTGAGCAGGGACGTCGCGTCGACGGTCGTCAACTGGGGCAATGACCCGGACGGGGACGGGGTCGGCAGGGCCGACGACGCGTGCCCGGGCTTCAGGGGCAACTCGCCCGCCGGCTGCTTCAGCTCGAAGCCGGTCGACCCGAAGCCGACGCCCGAGCCCGCACCGCCCGCCGACCCGCCGGCCGTCGCGGCGCTCGCCGTCCTGCCGCCGGTGGCGCGCGACACGAAGGCGCCGCGCATCCGCCTGACGAAGCTGCCGCGGTCGGCGAAGCGCTCGCTGCTGACCCGTCGCGGCCTCGCCCCGCGGATCGCCTGCGACGAGGCGTGCTCGATCAGCGTCCGCGTCACCGGCCGCGCCCGTGGCAAGCGCAGGGCGACGACGCTGCTCGCGACGAAGCCGACGCGCGCCTCGCTGGCCGCCCGCACCGTCCGGCTGAAGGTGTCGGCACGCGCGCTGCGGCGCCTGGCCAAGCGTCAGGTGACCGTCGTCGTCACCGTTCGCGACGCCGCCGGCAACCGTCGCTCGCTCACCCGCGTGGTGCGCATCCGCCGCTAGCGGCGCCCGCGCCGGGCGCGCGTCACGCCGCGAGCGTGACGCGCGCCTGGCTGCGCGGCCCGAGCACGATCGCGCGGCGCGAGTAGTGCGACGGCTGCAGGTCGACCGCCCGAGGCTCGGTCCGCTCGAAGAGCATCCGCAGGACGATCCGCATCTCGTACATGGCGAACGCCGCGCCGAGGCAGCGGCGCACGCCGCCGCCGAACGGGATCCACGCGTACGTCTCGGGCGGATCGTCGAGGAAGCGCTCGGGCAGGAACTCGAGCGCCCGCGGATACACGTCCTCGCGCCGCTGGGCAGAGACGATGTTGCAGGCCAGAACGGTGCCGACCGGAATGCGGTAGCCGAGGATCTCCACCGGCTCGCACACCATCCGGTCGAACAGCGGGATCGGCGGGCGCAGCCGCATCGTCTCGTGGATGACGGCGTTCAGGTACTCGTCACCGTGGGGGAGGTCGGCACGCAGCGCGTCGAGCTTGTCGGGGTGCGCGAGCAGCAGCTCGACCGCCCACGCCATCGCGGTCGCGGTCGTCTCGTGGCCGGCGAGCAGCAGGGTCATGAGCTCGTCGCGCAGCTCGTCGTCGGTCATCGGCTCGCCGTTCTCGTCGCGCGCTCCGATGAGCATCGACAGGACGTCGTCGCGCTCGTCGACGTGCGGGTCGGTACGCCGCTCGGCGATCAGCGCGTACAGCGACGCGTAGATGCGGTCGCGGGTCCGGGCGAGCGGCGACCACGCCCGGCCCGGGCCGAAGTTCTCGCGGATGAACGGCACCATCGCCGCCGGCGAGGCGAGCATGTGCAGCCAGCGCTGGATGTGCTCGCGCGCCTCGGCCAGCGCGGGCCCGGTGTCGAACCCGAAGACCGCCCGCAGGATCACGTCGAGCGTGATGTGCTGGAACTCCTCCTGCAGCGCGAACGGCTCGTCGCGCGGCCACGCCGCCATGCGCCGCTCGGTCTCGGTCGTGATGAGCTCGCCGTAGCTCTTCATCCGCTCGCCGTGGAACGGCGGGAGCATCAGCTTGCGCTGGCGCAGGTGCTTGGCGCCGTCGAGCAGGAGGATCGAGCTCGGGCCGAACACCGGCTCGAACAGGTCCGAGCCGCGTGCGGCGCCCGCCCGCAGGACGTCGCGGTCGGCGGTCGCGATCGCCTTGATGACCTCGGGCCTTGAGACGAAGACGTAGGGCATCCCGTCGGTTCGGACCAGGCCACGCAGCGTGAAGATCTCGCCGAACTCGCGCTCGCACTCGCGCAGCAGCGCCGTCGGGCGCAGCGCCCACCCGAGCGCCTGGAACCACGGAGGCCGCGTGGGCCCCGGCGGAAGCCCGTCGACGACACCGTTCACCGACGCGTGAAAGCCCATGCACCGGTTTCTATTGATTCGAGGATCCGCGTGTGTGACACGCGGCACAACCGCGCGCGCTGCGCATCCCCCAGACGCGACGTGAGGGATGCACCCTCATGCGGTGCGGCCCGTCCCGGCGGAGAGTGGTCCTCAGCACTCACCCCCGCCGTCCAAGGAGCCACCGTGAACCACCGCCGCACCATCGCCCTCGCCGCAGTCGCCGTCGCCGCTGCTGTCCCCGCGCTCGCGCCGACCGGCGCGCACGCCGCGCCGTGCGCCAAGGACCTGCCGGCCCCGGGGGGCGACACCTGGGACGTCACGCGCGACGGATCGCTCGGCAGCTCGACGTCCGTCGACAACGGCATGAACTTCGCGAACGACCACGGGAAGCTCCTCGTCCAGGGCAACGCCTATCCCCAGATCGAAGACGCCGAGGACGCCTGCACGACCACGGCGACGTCGGTGAGGTTCCCCGTGCGCCAGGTGGGGAACCTTCAGGTGAGCCGGGAGGTGAGCGTGGTGGGCGGTCGCCTCCGCTGGATCGACACGTTCGTCAACCAAGGAGAGCAGTCCGAGGGATCCTTCCTGCGCTTCGACATCAACGTCACCGGCTCGCAGCACCTGATCGACCGGGAGATGATCTGGCCCGAGGAGACCCACTCGGACACCTGGACGGTCCACAAGAACGAGGGCGGGTCGTTCCCGTTCATCCAGGGTGGGGTGCACAAGCAGTACACCCCCGGTAGCCCCACGCTCATCTCCTCGGGCAGCGACATCAGCCGCTGGTTCCCGGAGAACGGCGTGCAGCCGGACGCGCGGTACGCCTATGGGGCGATCGAGTTCGAGCCCGGTCAGGTCGTCCGCCTGCTCCACACGAGCGGCACGACCACGTCGGCGGCCGACTCGAGGGCGGCGGCGACCGATCGCCTCACGCCGTTCACCGGCCTGAGCAAGGACGTCGCGTCGACGATCGTCAACTGGGGCGACGACCCGGACGGCGACGGCGTTGGCAAGGCCGACGACGCGTGTCCGGCGTTCAAGGGTCAGGCGCCCAAGGGCTGCTTCGCCGCCAACAAGGTCGACACGGGCGGCGGCGCGACGCCGGCCCCCGAACCGCAGCCCGCCCCGCAGACCGCGCCGCCGGTGGTCGCCCCGCCCGTGATCCCGCCGGTCGCCCGTGACACGAAGGCGCCGCGCATCCGCGTGGCGAAGCTCCCGCGATCGGCGAAGCGCTCGCTGCTGACCGGCCGCGGCCTCGCGGCGCGGATCGGCTGCGACGAGGCGTGCACGATCCGGGTGCAGGTCAAGGGCCGCGCCCGCGGCAAGCGCAAGACGTCGACGATCCTCACGACGAAGCCGACGCGCTCGACGAAGGCGACCCGCACGGTCCGGCTGAAGCTCGCCGGTCGCCGCCTCAAGCGTCTGGCGCCGCGGCTGACCGTCGTGATCACCGCCACCGACGCCGCGGGCAACCGCCGCTCGGTCACCCGCGTCGTCAGGGTGCGCCGCTAGCCGACGACCTGCCGCACGAGCGGCAGGTACCCGGAGCTCTGGCCGGTCCGGTTGGGGTGGTAGCTCTCCCCGACCGGATTGGACAGCCCGTTGATCCACTCGCTGCTCGAGCAGATCGCGTGGCCGGTGAAGGCGGTCGTCGGGTTCTTGAACGTGAACCCGTACGCCGCCGCCCGGCCCGCGATCGTGCTGTTGAGCAGGTCGGCAGTCTGGTTGAGCATCGTCATGTCGTCGCTGTCGAAGTACGTCCCGGCATTGCAGTCGACGCCCATGAAGAGCCGCGGATACCCGAGCACGACGACGCGCGCCGAGGGCGAGCGGCTCTTGATCTTCGAGTAGACCTGGTTGAGCTGCCCCGGCAGCGTGTTGCGGATGTAGCTCTGCGACGAGGCGACGCGGGTGTCGCAGACCGACGCCCACTCCGGCTTCGCGCACTCCGTGACGGTGCTCGAGAACCCTGCGTCGTTGCCCCCGATCGTGATCGTGACGATCCCGGTCCCGGCGGTGAGGCTCGCGACCTGCGTGTTGAGCACGTTGCCGGTCTTCGCTCCCGAGCACGCGGCGAAGACGAGCTGCGTGTTCGCCCGCTGCTGGCTGAGCAGGTACGGATACGCGTACACCGACCGCTGGCAGGTCGAGTCGTAGTAGGTCCGCGTGCCGGTCCCCGAGGAGTACGAGTCGCCGAGCGCGACGTAGCGCTCCGCCGCAGCGGGCGAGGCAGCGGCGCCGAACGCGCACAACGCGACGGCAGCGCCGACGGCACAGCGAGACCTGACGGACATACGACCCCTCTCGGAGATGACCCTGACGAGGGATCATCACCGACCCGTCAAGCCGCGGGCGTCAGCGTGCGAGCGCGGAGACCGGGACCCAGCCTCGGACGTCCTGGTCGGTCACGACGCGCTGGAAGCCGTCGCGTGGTGTGCCGACGAGCGTCAGCGGCTGTCCGAGGCGGACCGAGCCGCGGACGGGACCGTCCGGGGACACGTGGAGGTAGGCGTGCGGCGCGCTGACGCGGACGGTGTCGCGCGTTCCGGCCGCGCGCGCCTCGCCGGGCTCGCGCGCGACGACCGAGCCGCTGTCGTCGGGCAGCTTGCACAGGATCGAGACCGTCGCGTCGATCGGGCGTTGCAACGCGGGGCCGACGAAGCGCACGCGCGCGTCGGGACTCGTCCCGACCACGGTGCACTGCGCGTACTCGGTGCTCAGCGTCACGCCGCGCGTCTCCAGCAGGTCCGCGACCTTGAGGCCGGGCGGGCACGGGATCGTGATGACCGGATGCGAGGAGGATCCCTCCGGGAGCTTCACCGTTGCACGGACGATCGCCGTGCCGCGCGGGATGCGGCCACCGGCCTCGACGCGCTCGACGAGCGCGGGGGAGGAGACCGCCTGGGGCGACGGATCGCCCGGGCCGAACGTCGTGACCCCGACGAGGCCGACGACGCCGACCGTCGCGACGGCACCGGCGCCGGCGGTCGCTCCCGCCTTGACCGCGGTCGCCTTCGCGGCCGTCGAGGCGGCCGCCTTGCCGGTGAGCACACCGAGCGCGATCAGGATGAGCGGCCCGGGGATCAGCAGCGCGGCGGCCTTCCGCGTGTCCTTCAGCCCGGAGCGGAAGTTGCGGCACGCCTTGCAGCCGGCGAGGTGGCGGTACGTCGAGGCGGAGGCGCGGCGACCCTCGTCGTGCGCCTCGAGCAGGTCGTTGCGCACCTCGACGCAGTCCTCCGAGCGCGCCTCCTCGGCCTTGACGAGGTTCGTCCGCGCGCGGAGCACGAGGTTCTTCGTCGCCTGCGTCGTCGTCCCGAGCTCGGTCGCGAGCTGCTGGTGCGAGATGCCGTCGATCTCGCGGCGGATGAGCGCGTGGCGCTGCGTCTCGGGCAGGTGCGAGATGTCCGAGAGGACGGCGCGGAGCTTCGTGCGGCCCTCGACGGCGGCTTCGGGCTCGGTCGACGGCGCGGCGCGCAGCTGGACGTGGACCTCGTCGTCGTCGAGCGCGACCGAGTCCGTGCGCAGGCGCGACAGCTCGTCGAGCGCCGAGTTGCGCGTGACGCGGTACAGCCACGGCTTGAGCTCGATGTGCCGCTCGTCGCGGCGCAGCGCCAGCGAGGTGCGGAGCATCGCCTCCTGCACGACGTCCTCGGCGTTGCCGGGCGAGGACTTCAGGATCTTCTCCGCGTAGCGCACGAGCGCCGGCCGGTGCCGGTCGAAGATCTGCGCGAACGCAGCGTCGTCGCCGGCCCGGAAGCGGGCGATCAGCTGCTGGTCGGTGCTCGATGCGTCAACCACGGCACAGGCTCCTCGAGAGGATCCAACCAGGAAGACCGCTGCTCGTGCGAACGGGGACCCAGCCGCGGGTCCCCGACCGGCGCACGACCTCGACCTTCTCGTTGCGGTACAGACGGCCGATGGCGAAGCCGCGCGGCGTGTCGCGAAGCGTCGCCGCGCGGACGCACACCTTGCGCGTCTCGCTGCGCGCGGACGCGGCCGCGGGCAGAGCGATCACGAGGACGCTCACGCTGAGGAGCACGACGGCGATCATCCGCCTCACCGCACGATCCTCACGCGCTTGTTGACGACGCGGCGGTTGTTGGCGAAGTCGTAGACCGACAGGCGCAGGAAGGTCCGCTTGCGCGGAGCGATCCGCAGCAGGCGCAGCTCGCGTGGCGTGTGCCGGCCCAGGCGCAGCGTCAGCGTGCCGGCGGTCGCGCGGGTAGCGCTGACGGACGAGTTGCTGCGGCCACCGACCGCGGTTCCGGCGTAGACGTAGCAGCCCTCGCTGCACCGGACGCGCACGCGGACCGTGCCGGCACGCAGCTCCCGCAGGGACACCGTCGACGGCGAGGAGACCACCCGCAGGCGCGGCGCGGTCGTGTCGTCGGGGACGGTCCCGGTGGGCACGATCGCGACGAGCTGGCGCAGGAAGTACGGGCCGCCCTCGCCGTCGACGCGTCCGGAGGTCAGGTTGATCCGCAGCAGCCGCGACTGTGGCGGGGTGAGCTCCTCGGGGAATCCGGTGAGGGCGTAGGCGAAGTCACCGGCGATGCCGAGCGCGACCGGGTTCGGGAACGCGACGCGATCGCGCAGGTCCAACCTGCGCTCGTTCATGACGTTCGTGCCCGGGGCCGTCTCGACGTACAGCGCCGGGCGGCCGGGCACGATCGCGGCGAGCCGCCCGTCGCGCAGGCGGGCGACGCTCGCGCGGAGCGGCTCGCCCGCAGGACCGCGCAGGCCGGGCCCGGGGGTCGTCGTCTCGGCGACGAGGTCGACGTAGACGTCCTGGCCGCTGTCGCTGAAGATCCGCGCGCGGATGAGCTCGGGGTCGGCGATGACGCTGTGGTTCGCGCCCTCGAGCGGGATCTGCACCCGCGTGGGCGTGGCACGAAGCAGGTCCGCGCGGAGGCGGTAGAGCCGGCCGCTGCGCCCGAGGGCGAGGCCGGACGTGAGCGCGACGACGCGGTCGCCGGGCTCGAGGCCGGCGATCCGCCGCGGCGACGAGGTCTTGTTGGTCGTCTGGTTCGTGAACGTCACGGCGCGACCGTCCGCGAGCACGCCGAGGAAGGACTCGGCGGCCTGGGCGGGCGCGGCCGCCACGAGGGCGGTGACGAGCGTCAGGAGGAGGAGGGCGAGGCGGGGCATCAGAGGTGAAACCGACGTGCTTTCAGAAGGTCCCGGTGTTTGTGATCAGCTCGGGATGCAGACCGCGTAGAGCGTCCCGGTGGCGGGACGGTTGCGGGGCGTCAGGAGCCGCTCGCCGCTCAGGCGCACGCGCGTGCGGCGCGTGTACGGGAGCTGGCTGTCCGGGATCTGCATGACGATCTGGCCGCTCTCGAGGAACCCGAACGTGCGGAACCGCCGGCCGCCGGGGCAGCGGAAGACGACGGGCGTCCGGCGCTCGCCGGCCTCGAGCCGCACGACGCGGCTCAGCAGGACCCAGCCGCGCGGGATCTGACGGCCGCGGACACACCGCGGCTGGCATCCGGGGAGGTTCTCCGGGTAGCGGGCGGGCGCGCGGCGCTCGACCTGCGGCTCCACCGTCGCCGCCCCGGCGGAGGCCGGGACGGCGATGAGGCAGAGCGCGCCGAGGGCGGCGATGGCGATGGGTCGACGCATGGAATCTCCGGGTTTCCAGGGTAGTCCCGAGGGGACTACCGGCGACCGTTCTTCGCGCCGCGGACGACGACCCGCACGTTCTTGCGCGGCTTCATCGTCATCGTCGCGCGGACGTTCTCGGGGGCGGCGTCGATGACGCGGTTGACCGGGAACTGCTGCGTGTGGGTGAACTCGCCGCGCGGGTGCGTGGTCGTGCGCTCGAGCAGCGTGTGCGTCTCGGCGTCGACGACCGCGACGGTGCGGGTGTCGGCCGGGTCGCTGCGCCACCTGCCGCCGGCGACGTTCTCGGTCACGAGCGCGCGGCGCCCGTCGACCTGCTGCTCGCCGATGACGCGCGTGTAGCCCTGCTCGAGGTAGGCCTTCTGGACCGCGGCCTCGAACGTGAAGCTGTTCACCGGGAGACCGCCGGCGCGCCTGCGGCGCTCGACGCGGATGACCTTCTCGTCCGCGTTGTACGTGCGGATCTCGGTCGGGGTCGCGACGGTCTCGGCCTTGACGCGGCCGGTGGGCACGTCGATGACGATCGTGTGGGAACGGTCGGCCATCAGCCACTGCAGCGTCTTCGTGTGGCTGGCGATCGCCTTCGGCCCGGAGACCTGGTCGATCTTGACCGTCTGCTCGATCTTGCCGGCGGGGACGGCGAACTTCGCGTCGGAGGGGAGCGGGAGGTTCGTCTGGCCAAGCGCCGGCGCCGCGAGGCCAAGGACGGCGGCCCCGGCGGCGAGGGTGGTTGTCAGGTGCTTGTTCATGCCCCTACAACCGCCCCCGTCGCCGGGGGTCCTGCACTATCCGCCGAAGCGGCCGCGCAGCGCCATCACGTTGTTCACGTACTGCTGCGTCTCGGGGAGCATCCCGATCTTCTTCACGCTGTTCGGGCCCTGGTAGTAGCTGGCCGCCGCGGTGACCGGATCGCCGCCGGACTCCTTCAGCAGCTGCTTGAGGTAGAGCGTCCCGGCGTGCACGTTGTCGGTGGCGCTGTTGGGATCGAGCCTGCGCGCGGCGAGGTTGCGCTGGACCCAGTCCCACGTGCCCGGCATGACCTGCATGACGCCGCGGGCGTTCGCGCTGGAGACCATCGCGTTGTTGAAGCCCGACTCCTGCCAGGCGATCGCCGCGGCGAGCGAGCCGGGGACGCCGTGCTGGCCGGCGACCGTCTGGATGTCACCGGCGGTCACGCGGCCGGGCGCCGCCTGCGGGGCGGGCTGCGTGGTCGGCGGTGGCGAGGCCTGCTTCGGCGCGGCCGCCTGCTGCTGGACCGGCGCGGACGTGGGCGGGAGCTTGATCGTCGTGCCGGCGATCAGCGGCGCGTTGACGTCGAGGCCGTTGACGCCGGCGACCTGCTCGGGGCGCACGCCGGCGCGGACGGCGAGGCTCGAGTACGTGTCGCCGGGCTTGACGAGGTACGCGCCGGCCGGCGGGGGAGCGGCCTGCGACGAGGCCTGCTCGGGCTGGGCGGGAGCGGCCGGCTGGGACGGGATGACGACGCCCGACGGCTGCGGCGCACCGGCGGCGATCGCGGCGTTGACCTTCGGTAGCGCCTCGGCCCCGGTCGGGACCATGATCGTCGAGCCGAGCACGACGCTCGACTCCGGCGGCAGGCCGTTGTAGGCCGCCAGCGCACCGGTGTAGAGGCCGTTCGCGGCCGCGATCGACCAGAGGGTCTCGCCGGGTTGGACGGTGTGCGGGACGGCCGCGCCGGCGGGCGCGGCGGTCGCGAGAAGGCACAGGAGAGTCAGGGGGAACGTTCGACGCATGAGCCGAGGGTGCTCCGCCTGCGCGTGAACACAACGAGATTCCCGGAGTTCTGACACCCCGCAAGTTCGCTTGCGCGAAGAAGGAGAAGCGGCAACGTGCCACGACGGCGCGGGGAGGCGTCCCCCCGCGCCGCCGGGCGACGGCTAGCTGCGGAAGCGCTCGAGCTCCTCGGGCGGCATCGTGTACCCGTGCTCGGGCGCCGGGTACTGGCGCTCGCGCACGTCGGCCGCGTAGGCGGCGACGCCCGCGACCATCTCGTCGAGCAGGTCCGCGTAGCGCTTGACGAACTTCGCGCCGCGACCCTCGCGGATACCCAGCAGGTCGTGGAACACGAGCACCTGGCCGTCGGTCGACGGGCCGGCGCCGATGCCGATCACCGGGACCTGCATGTCCCGCATGATCGTCTCGGCCACGGCCGACGGGATCGCCTCGAAGACGATGCTGAAGCAGCCCGCCTCCTGCAGCGCGACGGCCTCGGCGTGGACGCGCTTGGCCGCCTCGGCGTTGCGCCCCTGGGCGCGGTAGCCGCCGAGCGCCGTCGCGGTCTGCGGGGTCAGGCCGACGTGGCCCATGACCGGGATGCCGGCGCGCGTGATCGCCTGGGCGCGGGCGACCGAGGTCGTGCCGCCGCCCTCGAGCTTGACCGCGTCGCAGCCGGCCTCCTTGACGAAGCGGAACGCGGTCTGCACCGCCTGCTCGTCGGAGACCTCGTACGAGCCGAAGGGCAGGTCGCCGACGAGGAACGGCGTCTTCAGCCCGCGCCGGACGGCCTTGGCAAGCATGAGCAGCTCGTCGAGCTCCACCGGGACGGTGCTGTCGTAGCCGAGGACGGTCATCGCCCCGGAGTCGCCGACCAGCACGAGGTCGACGCCGGCGGTGTCGACGGCGAGCGCGCTGGGGTAGTCGTACGCGGTCACCATCACGATCGGCTCGCCGAGCTGCTTCATCTCGATGAGCCGCGGCAGCGTCATCGGCAGGCGCGACGCGTCGTTCGGGATCCGAACGGTGGGCATGGTGGACATAGGCGGGTTCAGTGCTCCGGGTTAGGAGAGGAGGGTCGCGACCTGGTCATCAGCCGCGATGATCGAGTTGTCCGCGCGCACGTGGACGACCCGCGGCTCGTAGTGCTCCATCTCCTCACGCGAGTACTGCGCGTAGGAGATGACGATCACCGTGTCGCCCTGGTGGGCGAGGCGTGCCGCCGCGCCGTTGACCTGGAGCTCACCCGAGCCCCGGCGCCCGGCGATCGTGTACGTCTCGAACCGCGCGCCGTTGTCGACGTTGACGACGTGGATCTTCTCGTTCGCGAGGATGTCCGCGGCTTCGAGCAGATCCGGGTCGACGGTCAGCGAGCCCACGTAGTGCAGATCCGCCGCGGTCACCGTCGCGCGGTGGATCTTGGACTTGAGCATGGTGCGGTTCATCGGCGCAACTCCGCTGATTGGGACGAGTTCGATGCCCTCGCGGGTCACCGTCTGCTGCGGAAAAGTCTAGCGGCGGACGTCGCTGCCGGTACGCCCGCAGACGTCGCAGCTCTCGCCCGGCAACAGCAGACGGTCGGCGCAGGCGACGCAGTCCTTGACCGCCGTGAGCACGCCGAGCAGCTCGGTCACGCGGCAGACGAGCAGCCGCTCCTCCTCGACTTCCACCCACACGCCGGCCGACGCGGGGAACACCACGTGGTCTCCGGGGCGGACGGGCATCTTGACGCCCGCCGACTCCCACCAGTCGATCCCCGACCCGACCGCCAGCACGATCCCGTGCTGGGGCGGCGCCTCATGCGAGCCGCCGGGCACCACGAGGCCCGACGCGCGCACGCGGTCGGGCTCGAGCTCCTTGATCACCACGCGGTCGAAGAGGGGCTTGAGCTCCTGTCGCATCCGGCTCAGACGATAGCCCGGCGGCCCGGCGGGCCGGCCGCGGCGGCGACCGGGGACGACGCGCCGATGCCGCCACCTCACCGGATCGTCCCCCCGGACCTCGCTGTGGAGACAGACGCGACGGAGGACTGGCGACGAAGCCGGGCGCCGGGCACACTGGAGAGCCGACGCGCCGCCGATCCGCGTTTCCCATCGAGAAGGGAGCACCCATGGAAGTGGTCATCGCCGGGGGACATGGCAAGGTCGCGCTGCGGCTCACGCGCGAGCTGGTGAGACGCGGCGACCGCGTGCGGTCGCTGATCCGCAACGCCGACCACGCCGGCGAGGTCCGCGACGCCGGCGCCGACCCGGCGGTCTGCGATCTCGAAGCCGCCGGAGACGAGCTGACGAGCGTGGTGGGCCGCGCCGACGCCGTCGTCTTCGCCGCCGGCGCGGGCCCAGGGAGCGGCGCGGCGCGCAAGGAGACGGTCGACTACGGCGCGGCGTTCAAGCTGATCGAGGCGGCGCAGGGCAATGGCATCCCGCGCTACGTCATCGTCAGCAGCATCGGAGCCGACGCCGGCGCCGAGGGCGGCGAGATGGCGCCGTACTTCCGCGCCAAGGGAAAGGCGGACGACGCTCTGCGTGCGAGCGGCCTCGACTTCACCATCGTCCGCCCCGGCCACCTCGTGGACACCGCCGGCACGGGGCTCGTCACGGTCGGCGATAGCGTCGGGTCCGGCGACATCCCGCGCGACGACGTGGCCGCCGTCCTGGCGGCAGTGCTGCATCAGCCGGCGACGATCGGGCGGACCTTCGAGGTGGTCGGCGGCGACGTCCCGATCGAGGCCGCGCTGTCCGTGCCCTAGTCGCGGGCGTCGGCGGCGCACCGCGGGGCGCCGCCGCTCAGGCGGGCGCGGGTCGCTGCCGCCGGTAGAGGACGTGCGGCCTCAGCGGATGGCCCTCCGGGATGACCGGGTGCTCGAAGTCGTCGGCCGGGTCGTGTGTCATGCCGATGCGGCGCATGACCGCGCGCGAGCGCTCGTTGCCGGTGAAGGTGAAGGCGACGACCTCCGCAAGGGCGAGCTCGTCGAATCCGTACGCCAGCGACGCGCGGGCCGCCTCGCTCGCCAGGCCGCGCCCCCAGTGCGAGCGCACCAGGCGCCAGCCGATCTCCACCGCGGGCGTGAAGGGCGCCGTGAAGGGCACCGGCGCCAGGCCGGTGAAGCCGAGCAGCTGCACGCGCGCGCGCTCCTCGAGTGCCCACAGCCCCCAGCCGCGCTGGTCGAGCACGTCGTCGATGCGGCGCAGCAGCGCGTCGCTCTGCTCGCCATCCAGCGGCGCGATGAAGTGGCGCATCACCTCGGGATCGGCGTTCAAGGCCGCGAAGCCGGCACGGTCGGCGTCGCGCCAATGGCGCAGGCGCAGGCGCTCGGTGGTCAACTCGGCCATGTCGGCAAGTGTCGCCGCTAGCCTCGGAGGATGCCCGCGCTCTCCGTGCTCGACCTCGTTCCGGTCTCAGAGGACGGCACCGCGGCCGAGGCGCTCGCCGCCAGCGGCCGAGTGGCGCGTCGCGCCGACGCCCTCGGCTACCGCCGCTACTGGGTGGCCGAGCATCACAACATCCCATCCGTCGCCTCGACGGCGCCGGAAGTGCTGCTTTCGCACCTCGGGGCGCTGACCGAGCGGATCCGGCTGGGCTCCGGCGGGGTCATGCTGCCCAACCACGCTCCCCTGGCCGTCGCCGAGCGCTTCGGCATGCTGGAGGCGCTGTATCCGGCTCGCATCGACCTGGGCCTGGGCCGCGCGCCCGGCAGCGACCAGAACACGATGTACTCGCTGCGCCGCACCCCGGACTCCGCCGACCGCTTCCCGCAGGACGTGCTCGAGCTGCAGGGGTACCTCGCCGGCGAGACGC
>CADCVT010000469.1 GCA_902806215.1 uncultured Solirubrobacteraceae bacterium
CCGTGCCGCTGACCCAGGGCGAGGTCAACCGCATCCTCCACAAGGAGGTCGCGGTCCGCGAGCGCAAGAAGACGACGTTCGGCATCGGCGAGTCGGTCAAGGTCATCTCCGGCCCGCTCTCGGACTTCTCCGGCGAGATCGCCGAGATCAACGAGGACGCCAGCCGCCTCAAGGTGCTGGTCTCTATCTTTGGACGCGAGACTCCGGTCGAAGTCGGATTCGATCAGGTCAAGAAGATCTAGGAAGAACGAGCTCCCATGGCCAAGAAGGTCCTCACCACCATCAAGCTGCAGGCCCCAGGCGGCCAGGCGAGCCCGGCACCGCCGGTCGGCCCGGCGCTGGGTCAGCACGGCATCAACATCATGGAGTTCGTCAAGGCGTTCAACGCCCAGACGGCGAGCGACATGGGCGTCACGATCCCGGTCGAGATCACGGTCTTCGAGGACCGCTCGTTCACCTTCGTCACGAAGACGCCGCCCGCCGCGGTGCTCATCAAGCAGGCGATCAACCTCGACAAGGGGTCGAGCGAGCCGCACAAGGACAAGGTCGGCAAGATCACGGAGCAGCAGCTGCGCGACATCGCCGAGAAGAAGCTGCAGGACCTGAACGCGCACGACGTCGATCAGGCGGCGAAGATCATCGCGGGCACCGCCCGCTCGATGGGCGTGGAGGTGGTCTCCTAGTGGCCAAGCACGGGAAGAAGTACACCGAGGCTCTGGCCAAGGTGGACCGCGAGCGCGAGTACTCGACCTCCGAGGCCGTCCGGCTGCTCAAGGAGACGAAGGTCGCCAAGTTCGACGAGTCGGTCGAGGTGCACTTCCGCACCGGGCTGAACGTCCGCCACGCCGACGAGCAGCTGCGCGGCACCGTTGCGCTTCCGCACGGGCTGGGCAAGTCGGTCACGATCGCCGTCTTCGCGAAGGGCCCCAAGGCCGCCGAGGCCGAGGCCGCCGGCGCGGACATCGTCGGCGCCGAGGACCTCGCCGAGAAGATCCAGGAAGGCTTCACCGACTTCGACGTCGCCATCGCGACGCCCGACATGATGCCCATCGTCGGCCGCCTGGGCCGCATCCTCGGCCCGCAGGGCAAGATGCCGAACCCCCGCGTCGGCACCGTCACGATGGACATCGGCAAGGCCGTCGAGGAGTCGAAGGCCGGCAAGATCGAGTACCGCACGGATCGCACCGCGAACGTGCACCTCACGATCGGGAAGATGTCCTTCGACGAGCAGTCGCTCATCGACAACTTCACCGCGATCTACGAAGAGATCGTCCGCGCCAAGCCGTCCGGCGCGAAGGGCAGGTACATCCAGTCGATCACGCTCACGGCCACCATGGGCCCGGGCATCAAGGTCGATCCGTCGAGGACCGAGGAGGCGCCGGCAGCGGCGTAGCTCCTCTCCCGAGACCGTAGGCAGCCGTAAGTCCTACGCAGGAGGCTCATGAACCGAGAGCAGAAAGCGGCGGCGATCGAGGAGATCGCCACCAACATCCGAGAGTCCGACGCTGTGTTCGCGGTCGATTACCGCGGGCTCAGCGTGCCGCAGATCGGCGAGCTCCGCACGCGGCTGCGTGCGGCGGACGCGCGCTTCACGGTCGTCAAGAACACGCTCACCGAGCGCGCCGCCGACGCCGCGGACGCCGAAGCGCTGAAGGCGCTGCTGGAGGGTCCGACCGCGCTGACGTTCGTGCGCGGCGACGCCGCGGCGGCCGCCAAGGCGCTGCGCGACTACGCGCGTGAGACCGACCTCATCCCGTTCAAGGGCGGGCTGATGGAGGGCAACGCGCTCTCGGCCGACGACATCGGCGCGATCGCGAAGCTCCCCAGCCGCGAGGTCCTGTACCAGCAGCTCGTCGGCGTGGTCGCCCATCCGATCTCGGGCCTCGCCCGGACCCTCAACGCCCTCATCGGCGGCCTGGCCATCGCGCTGGGTCAGGTCCAGGAGAAGGGCCTCGTGGGGCAGAACGCACCGGCGGCCGCACCGGCGGAGGAGCCGGCCGCAGCCGAGGAGCCCGCGGCGGCGGCGGAGGAGTCGGCCCCGGCCGACGAGACCGCGGCCGAGGTCCCGACCGACGGCGGCACGGAGCCGACCGACGCGGACGCCATCCCGGCCGAGGGCGCGACCCTCGCCGATGAAGACCCTGACGCCGGCCCCGCCGGCACCCCCGAGCCTGCCCAGCCGGATCAGGCCGAGGGCGCAGACAATTCCGAAGAGACTTCGTAAGAGGAGATAGAAGACATGGCTACCAGCACCACTGAGTGGATCGACGAGCTCAAGTCCATCAGCGTTCTCGAGCTCGCCGAGCGCATCAAGGCGCTCGAGACCGAGTTCGGCGTCTCGGCGGCGGCCGTGGCGGCCCCGTCCGGCGGCGGCGGCGGTGGCGGCGACGCCCCGGAGGCCGCCGAGGAGCAGACGGCGTTCGACGTCGTCCTGACGGCGGCCGGCGACAAGAAGATCCAGGTCATCAAGGTCGTCCGCGCGGCGACCGGCCTCGGCCTCAAGGAGGCCAAGGCGCTCGTCGACGAGGCGCCGAAGCCCATCAAGGAGGGCGTCGAGCGCGAAGAGGCCGACAAGCTCAAGGGCGAGCTCGAGGAGGCCGGCGGCTCCGTCGAGGTGAAGTAGTCGCCCTGGGGGCGACTCTTCATTGGGAGAATCGCCCCAGGGGGCGATTCTCCCGGGTTAGCTGAGTTCGATCAAGGGCGTGCCGAGAGGCGCGCCCTTTTTCGTCAGGGTGGTTTGGATCAACTCGTTGCGCGGGAAATGGGTCTGCGTGTGGATCCATGTGACGAGCGGGCTCGACCGCGGTCGTGCCGTCGAAGTGACCGACGAGGCGGTGACGATCGGCTCGGGGACCGGCTGCTCGCTCGTCCTGACCGATCCTGATGTCGCACCGCTGCACGCCTCGGTGCGCTGCGCGCGCGAGGGCGACGGCTGCGAGCTCGTCCCGCTCGCCGACGATCGCCGGACGACCGTCGACGGCTCGCCCGTCGAGGGACCCACGCCGGTCGCCGTCGGGACCCGGGTCGTCGTCGGCGACGTCCAGCTCGAGGCCCGCGCCGAGGCGCCCGCCGATCCCGACCGCCCGATCGACGAGGATCTCGCCGCAGCGCTCGGCTCGGACGGGCCGAACGCCGACGAAGGGCTGACCTCCGTCCGCGATCGCCGGCGCATCCGCCGCAACACCGCGCTCGCGCTGAGCGGGATCGCGCTCGCCGCGCTCGTCGGGCTGCTCGTGGTCACCGGCGTGATCGGAGGTGGCGACGACGACGTCGACGTGGCCGACGTCGTCAAGCGCGCGGCGCCGTCGACCGTCCGTGTCCTCGCGCGCGAGGACCGCTCGGAGGGCAGCGGCACCGGCTGGGTGCTCGACGCGAAGGAGGGCCTCGTCGTCACGAACTTCCACGTCGTCAGCGCCGGCAACGAGCTCTCGGTCGCGGTCGACGGCGCCGAGCGCGACGCGAAGCTCATCGGCGCGGCGCCGTGCGACGACCTCGCGGTCGTCCAGGTCGCCGAGCGCGACGGCCTGAAGGCGCTGTCGCTCGCGTCCCCGTCCTCGATCCAGCAGGGAGAGCAGGTGATCGCCGTCGGCTACGCGGCGGGCGCCGGTGACGAGGACAAGCTCACGTCGACGACGGGCGTCGTGTCGGTCGCCAGCCAGCCGCTGAAGTCGCCCTCGCCCGACACCCCGGACTTCCCCGACATGATCCAGACCGACGCGGCGATCAACCCGGGCAACTCGGGTGGTCCGCTGCTCAACGCCGACCGCCGGCTCGTCGGCGTGAACACCGCGGTGCTGCTCGAGCGCGGCGGCGTCCCGCTGCAGAACATCGGCTACGCCATCGGCGTCGAGCGCGTGAAGGAGGTCGTCGGCGATCTGCGCCGCCGCCGTTCGGAGTCCTTCCTCGGCACCGGGCTGACCGTCCTGCCCGAGCAGGAGCGCCGCCGGGCGCGGCTCCCGCGCGGCGTGTTGACGGTCAGCGCGTTCAAGGGGACGCCGGCCGACGACGCCGGGCTCGAGGGCCAGTCGGTGCTCGTCACGTCGATCGACGGCGAGAAGCTGCTCGGCACGATGGCCGACTACTGCCGCAAGACGAAGGGCAAGCGCAGCGGCCAGAAGGTGCAGCTCCAGATCGTCGAGCGCAACGGCACGAAGCGCCGCATTCCCCTCGAGCTGGGCTGATAGAACACGGCCCATGGCCGATGCTCCCCTGCCGCCCGCGGGTCCGAGCCGCGGGCGCTCGAACCTGTCCAAGGTCCTCGTCGCGGTCGCGGCGGTCGCGGCGCTCGTCGTGATCCTGCTCGTGAGCGGCGTCGTCGGCGGCAGCGACGACGACGACGGCAAGGCCGCCGACGAGACCGTGCCGACGGCCGACCAGGTCGCGCAAGAGCTGCGCGACGGCAAGATCCTCACCGGGTCGCGTCAGGCGCCGTTCGCGATGCGCTTCACCGACGACTGGGTGCAGGTGGCGCCGGCCGACCTTCGCACGTCCGACGACGACCCGCCGATCGCCGGCCTGCGTCGCAGCGACGGCTCCGGCCTGCTGACGGTGACGCTGCGCGGCCCGATCCGCGGCGGGATCGGGACCGTCGAGAAGGAGCTGCCCGCCGAGCTCGAGCGCCGCATCCCGGACATCCAGCTCCAGCGCGTGCGGCGGATCCAGGTCGCCGCAGGCCCGGCGCTCTACGCGCTGTGGACGCGCAAGAAGACGGGCGCGGTCCAGAGCCAGCTGATCGTCCCGGTCTCCAACAGGCGCAGCTTCACGGTGGACGTCCTCTTGCAGCCGGGGGCGAAGGACGCCCCGGTGGAGGTCGGAGCGATGCTCAGGACCTTCGACACTGCACCTGCGACGTAGTCCCTCTTTCCACCGTTGACTACACGTACCTCATCCTGAAACAACTAGGACGAGGACGTCAGAAGGACTCGCTGGAGGCCCCGCCGCGCGAGCGGCGGGGCCTTCCGCGTGCAAGACCCCCCGGAGGAAGGACCCAGTACCCGCCATGCGCAGCAAGCTTCCCGTGATCGCCGCACTCCTGGGAGGAGCCGCGATCGCACTCATCGCCGTCCTGTTGATCGGCGGTGGCGGTGGTGACGACGACCAGGACGAGAAGGCGTCGTCGACCACGCCGCAGAGCACTGCTCTCGCCGACGGCACCGAGCTCAAGGGCAAGGAGTTCAAGCTCCGCTACCCCAACCAGGGGTGGGAGCAGCTCACCGCCAAGGATCTCGGTTCCCGCGCTCAGGGCACCGTCGCGGGCCTCAAGCGCGAGGACAACGGGGCGCTCGTCCTCGTCCAGCGCGGCGGCAAGCTCGACGCGTCGCTCGACGAGATCGCCAACGAGCTCACCACGCGGCTGAAGAAGGAGGTCAAGGACTTCCGCTTCGTCAGCTCGGAGCAGGTGAAGCTCCCGGCCGGCGACGCCGTCACCTACACGTTCGTCCGCACGAAGTCCGACCGGGTGCAGAACCTGGTCGTGATCCCGGAGGGCGACCGCACGTTCACGCTCAACTCGGTCATCGGCGGGGGCTCCAAGGATGCCGCTCGCGAGGTCGCCGAGATCGTCAAGACGTTCGACCCGGAGAACTGAGTCATGCACACCAAGAGCCGCTACAGCTTCATGATGGTCCTCTTCGGGGCCATCGCCGTCCTCGCGGCGGCCGGCGCGCTCGCCGCGGTGGTCCTCGGCGGCGACGACGACGAGTCGTCGGTCACGACCGCGAGCCCGAGCGCGCAGAACGGCCTGCCGGAGTTCGCGCTGAACTACCCGAAGACGTGAAGCCCGTCGACGCCAAGGCGCCCAAGCCTCGGGGCAAGGTCAGCTACAGCATCGACGCGGTGGTCTCGCCCGCCAAGAACAAGGCCGCGACCGAGGTCGGCAACATCTACGCGGCGTTCCACGCCAGGCCCGCTCGCTGAGCCGACGGGGCACCGCGCTAGCGTTCGCGCCGTCGTGGCCCGGCCCCCGAGCAAGAGCAACGTCGCAGGCGGCAAGCGGCCGGCCCGTGGTCGCACGATCGCGGGCCCGCCGCAGACGCCGTTCCAGCTGAGCTACCCCGCCGGCTGGCGCAAGGTCCCGAAGGCGCATCTGCAGAAGGTCGAGACGACGCCGGCGGCCGCGATCCGGCGGGTCGACGGTCGCGGGCTCGTCACGGTGACGGTGCGGGGGCCGATCACGATCTCGCTGGACGAGCTGCGCACCGGCTTCGCCGACGCGCTGTCGGAGCGCTTCACGGACTTCGAGCTCGTCACCTCCACCGAGATGCAGGTCGACGCCGGTCTGGGCATCTACACGTCGTGGATCCTGCGCGACGAGGGCCGCGTGCAGGGCAACCTGACCGTCCCGGTCGGCGCCAACAGCTACACGCTCGACGCCGCGCTGCCGACCGGCGCGACCGACGTCGCGCGCGAGGTGGGGGCGATCTTCGGATCGTTCGACGTCGCGGCGACCCCCGGCGCGTAGACGCGTCGCAGGCCGGCGCCCGACGCCGACTTCATCGCCGACGACGGCTGGCACGTGCGGGTCCGCAACCCCAACCAGGTCCTCTCCGGGATGGTGGTCGTCGTCGTCTGCACGACGCCGACCACCGTCGCCTGAGCCCCCGGCGCCGGTCGGCGCGATCGCCGCGTGCGGGTAGGCGCCCAACGGCGTCGCGTCGCCGGGGTGGCACGGGCGGGGAAACCGGGCTACACTCCCGCCGTCGACCAATAGTCGTAGCCGTCTCCAACAGCTGATCGCGCCGCCACATACGGCGCTTGATCCGGAGCGGGGTCCGTGAGCGTCGACCGCCCCTAAGGGGGCTGCTGCATGCTGTGCTATCTTGGAGCGTCCGCGTGTCCACTGGACCGCTCCGTCTGAACTCGCTCTCCCTCTCCGACCCCTCGAGGAGTCGCCCTAGTGCCTGCCGTTGACGCCCCCCGGGTGCGCCGCTCATTCGCGCGCCTGAACAAGACCCTCGACGTCCCGAACCTGATCGACATCCAGCGTCGATCGTTCGAGTGGCTGACCGACCCGCAGACGGGCGGTCTTCGGGAGACCATCGACGACATCTCCCCGATCGAGGACTACACGGGCAACCTGGCGGTCCAGTTCGGCGAGTTCGTCTTCGACGATCCGGTCGCGACGCTCGACGAGTGCCGCGAGAAGGACCTCACGTACGCGCGTCCGCTGACCGTCACGGTCGCGTTCATCAACCGCGAGACGGGCGAGATCCGCGAGCAGTCGGTCTTCATGGGCGACTTCCCGTGGATGACCGAGCGCGGCACGTTCATCATCAACGGCACCGAGCGCGTCGTCGTCACGCAGCTCGTCCGCTCCCCGGGCGCGTACCTGATGGAGCCCAAGGACGCGGAGAAGCAGGTCTTCGTCGCGAACCTCATGCCGGCCCGCGGCTCGTGGCTCGAGCTCGAGATCGACAAGAAGGGCAAGGTCTTCGTCCGGATCGACCGCAAGCGCAAGCTGCCGGTCACCGTCCTGCTGCGCGCGATGGGCTACGAGTCCGACGAGGAGATCCTCAACCTCTTCGACAACTCGCTCTACATCCGCAACACGATCGAGGCCGACACCGAGGTCACGAAGACCGAGGAGGGCGCGCTCATCGAGCTGTTCAAGAAGCAGCGTCCGGGCGAGCCGCCGTCGGTCGACAACGCCGAGGCGCTGCTC
>CADCVT010000470.1 GCA_902806215.1 uncultured Solirubrobacteraceae bacterium
CGAGTCGCGGTCGGCACCCGCGCGCGCGAGGCGCTCCTCCAGATGCCCGAGCTGCGCCCGCAGCGTCTCGGCGGCCTCCTCGGCCGACGCGGCGCGCGCGGACGCGGACTCCTCGGCGAGCTCGGCCCGGCGCGCGCGACGCTCGGCCAGCACCGCCGGATCGACGACGACGCCCCGCTCGTCCGACGCGGCCAGAGGATCCATCCGCCCCGGGTCGGCGGCGGGCAGCGCCACCAGCGTGCCCTCCCCCACGTCGAGCGCGGCCTCGCCGTCCTCGAGCAGCGCACGGGCGTCCGACGGCGCGATGAACGCCGCGCTCCACGCCGGCGGACGCCCCGCCTCGGGCGGATGCGCGGCCGCGGGCACGGCCGCGGGACCGACCAGCAGCGTCGTCGCCGGAGGCCGCGTCGACCCGTGCCACGTGCCGAAGACCCGCACCTCGATCGAGTCGAGCGAGGCCGGCACCCACTCGACGCGGGCGACCTCCAGCGGCAGGGGCTGACGATCAGGGTTCACCGGGGGCAGTATGCGCCCGGAACCGGACGCCTCGCGACCCCTCGCGAACCCGCTGGAAAGCGCTACGAACCGCCGCGCGACGCGGCGTACACGACGACCTTCTCGCCCGTGAACAGCTCGGTCTCGTAGTCGAGCGACATCCCCAGACGGACGGCCACGGCGCGCGACCGCGCGTTGTCGACGTCGACCACCGAGGCGACGCGCTCGAGCCCCAGCGACTCGAACGCCCACTCCATCGCCGCCCGTCCCGCCTCGGTCGCGTACCCCTCGCCCCACGAGTCGCGCGCGAGCGTCCAGCCGATCTCGAGCTCGGGCCAGCCCTCCGGGTACCAGGCGCCGCAGCGTCCGATGAACCGCCCGGACTGCTTGACCTCCACCGCCCACTGGCCGTAGCCGCGCAGCGTCCAGTGGCCGAGGTACATCGCGATCTGACGCCACGCGTCCTCGCGCGACTTCACGCCGCCGATGAACTCCGTCGTCTCCTCGTCGGCGACGATCTCCGCCCAGCCGTCGAGGTCGGACTCGACGAACGGCCGCAGGACCAGGCGCTCGGTGGTGACCGTCGGGATCACGACTCGTCCGCGGCCCCCGAAGCGTTGCGCAGCCGCCACGCCATACGCGACTGCAGCGACCAGATCTCGATGAACCCGGGCGACGCCTGCTGCGAGAACAGGCCGCCGGACTCGGCGAACGTCGCGAGCTGCGCGTCGTAGACCGCGTGCGGCGACGAGCGCGTGACGACGCGGGCCGAGCCCTTGTAGAGCTTCATCCCGATCTCGCCGGTCACGAACTCGTTGACCGAGTCCATGTACGCGTCGATGTTCGAGCGCAGCGGCTCCCACCACAGCCCCGCGTAGACGAGGTAGGCCCACTGGCGGTCGAGGTTCGCCTTGAACTGGTTCTGGTGGATCGTGCCGACGAGCCGCTCGAGCTCGGCGTGCGCGGGCAGCAGGATCGCCGCGGCCGGCACCTCGTAGATGTCGCGCACCTTCAGGCCGACGATCCGGTCCTCGATGTGGTCGACGATCCCGACGCCGTGCTTCATGCCGAGCCGCGCGACCTCCTCGAGCAGGTCGACGAGGCCCATCTGCGACCCGTTGACCGAGACCGGCACGCCGGCCTCGAACCCGATCGTCACCGTCTCGGGCTCGTCCGGCGCCTCCTCGGGGCGCGTGACGAGGTCGAACACGTCGTCCTCGGGCGCGTGCGAGAGGTCCTCGATCCACTTGCCCTCGGACGAGCGGCCCCAGAGGTTGTCGTCGATCGAGTACGGAGCGGACTCGACGCCGCCCTTGACCGGGATCCCGTGCTCGCGCGCGTACGCGATCTCCTCGTCGCGGCCCATCGCCCACGAGCGGACGGGCGCGATGATCTTCAGCTCGGGAGCGAGCGTGGCGATCGTCGACTCGATGCGCACCTGGTCGTTGCCCTTGCCGGTGCAGCCGTGCGCGATCGTGTCGCAGCCGGACTGCCGCGCGTAGTCGACGGCGAGCTTGGCGATGAGCGGCCGCCCGAGCGCGGTGAAGAGCGGGTACGCGAGGCCGTAGATCGCATTGGCCTTGATCGCCGGGACGATGAAGTCGTGCGCGAACTCCTCGCGCGCGTCGACGACGAACGTGTCGACGGCGCCGAGCTGCCGCGCCTTGCCCTCGACGACGCCGTAGTCCTCCCCCGGCTGCCCGAGGTTGACGGTCAGCGTGACGACCTCGGCCTCGTACTCGTCCTGGATCCACTTGAGCATCACGCTCGTGTCGAGGCCGCCCGAGTACAGGAGCAGGACGCGGTTGACGTCCTCGGGGTTCGCCTCGTAGGAGGCGGTGGCTCGCGCGCGCATCCGCTCCTCCGGCCCTGTCTCGGGCGCGGGGATGGAGTGGACTTGGATCCGGGGAGCGTCAGGGGAGTCGGCCATACGGGGGCGAAGACTACGACCCGGCGCCTCCACACCTGCGGCACACTCCTTCCATGGCCGAAGAACGGAGCCCGGGAGGCTCGAGGATCTATCGCTACGACCGGCCGCCGGAGGATCCGCAGTACGTCCCGACCGGCGGCGGCGACACGCAGGAGGCGGTCGAGACGCACATCGAGACGCTGGGCGAGATCGAGTTCGTCTATCACGAGCTCATCTCGCCGCTCGTGCACCTCGACGTCTTCAGCGTCGGCCCGTCTGCGGACCGGCCGTTCCGCACGCTCGTGACCTGCGGGATGAGCGAGAAGCCGATGACCGGTGCGCCCGAGCCGGAGCTGACCCGCTCGGAGCTGTGCCTGTTCCTGCCGGAGGAGTGGCCGGTCGACAGCGAGTCGTGGGAGGACCACCGGCACTTCTGGCCGATCGAGCTCCTGAAGTTCCTCGCGCGGTTCCCGCACGAGTACGAGACCTGGCTATGGCGCGAGCACACGCTGCCCAACGGCGACCCGCCCGCGCCCTACGACGACTCGACCGCCTTGTGCGGCGCGATGATCGTCCCGCCGGTCGTCCTACCCGACGCCTTCGCCGTGCTCGAGCGCCCGGGCGAGGACGACATCCACTTCTTCGCCGTCGTGCCTCTGCACGCCGACGAGATGACGCTCAAGCTCCGCAAGGGCGCAGGCGCCGTCTACGACGCGTTCGAGGCCGCGAACACCGAGCTCGTGATCGACCCGGACCGGCCGAGCGCGGCGAGCGCGAAGCGCCGCAAGCGCTTCGGGCTCTTCTAGAGCAGGGCGGCGATCCGGGCGACGGCGTCGTCGACCTGCGCCTCGCCGATCGTCAGCGGCGGCAGGAGGCGGACGGTCGTCGGGCCGGTGGCGTTCGAGACGAGGCGCTGCTCGAGCAGGAGGCGGCGCACGAGGTCCGGCGCGTCGGTCTCGACCTCGAACGCGTTCATGAGCCCGCGGCCGCGCACGGCGACGACGCCGGGCAGCTCGGCCAGGCGCTCGCGCAGCCGCTCGCCGAGCTCGTTGACGCGCGCGTGGAGTGCCGGGTCCTCGAGGACGTCGAGCGCCGCGTGGGCGGCGGCGGCGACGAGCGGCCCGCCCGCGAACGTCGAGCCGTGGTCGCCGGGCTCGAGCACGTCGGCGAGCTTCGGGCCGGTGAAGAGCGCGCCGATCGGCAGCCCGCCGCCGAGCGCCTTGGCGGTGGTCAGCGCGTCGGGGACGACCGGCGTCTGCTCGTACGCCCATAGCGATCCGGTCCGGCCGAGGCCGGTCTGGATCTCGTCGAAGATCAGCGCGGCGCCGTGCTCGTCGCAGGCGCGGCGGGCGGCGATCAGCGTCTCGTCGCTGAGCGCATGGACCCCGGACTCGCCCTGAATGACCTCGACGACGACCGCGGCGGTGTCGCCGTCGACCGCTCCGGTGATCGCCTCGGCGGTCGGCGCGACGGCGGTGAACTTCGGCACGAGCGGCGCGAACGGCGCCTGCTTGCTCTCCTGCGGCGTCGCGCTCAGCGCGCCGTAGGTCCGGCCGTGAAAGCCGCCGTGGACGGTGACGATCGTGCCCCCGCGGCGGTGCTTGCGCGCGAGCTTGAGCGCGGCCTCGACCGCCTCGGCGCCGCTGTTGGTGAAGAAGACGCGGCCGCCGAGCGAGCCTGTGGCCAGCCGCTCCGCGAGTGCGGTCATCGGCGCGTTGAAGAAGAGGTTGCCGACGTGCAGCAGCCGGTCGGCCTGCTCCTTGATCGCGGCGACGACCGCTGGGTGGCGGTGCCCGACGCTCGACACGCTGATGCCGGTGAGGAAGTCGAGGTACTCGTTGCCGTCGGCGTCCCACAGCTGCCACCCCTCGCCGCGGGCGAACTCGACGGGGTAGCGGGCGTAGGTCTGGATCAGGTGGTCGCTCACGCGGCGGGGCGGATCTTCGTGCCGATGCCGGCGTCGGTGAACAGCTCGAGCAGGAGCGAGTGCGGCGTTCGACCGTCGATGATGTGCGCGTAGGTCACGCCGCCGTGGATCGCGTTGATGCACGCCTCGAGCTTGGGGCGCATGCCGCCGAACACGTCGTCGAGGCGCGCCTCGACCTCGTCGGCGCTGACCTCGGAGATGAGCGACGCGGCGTCGGCCGGGTCCGCGCGCCAGCCCTCGACGTCGGTGAGGAAGATGAGCTTGTAGGCCCCGATCGCGCGGGCCACCGCGCCGGCGGCCTCGTCGGCGTTGATGTTGTACGAGTTGCCCTCGCGGTCGGCGCCGACCGAGGCGATCACCGGGATGTAGTCCTGCGCGATGTGGTTGAGCACGTCGACATCGACCTTCTCGATGCGCCCGACGAAGCCGACGTCCTCGCCCTCGGGGCCGCTCTGGCGCGAGACGCGGAACAGGTTCCCGTCGTCGCCGCTGAGGCCGACGGCCGCCTGCCCGTGGCGCCCAAGGCGCTGCACGATGTCCTTGTTGACCTTGCCGACGAGGACCATCTTGGCGATCTCGACGGTGTCCTCGTCGGACACGCGCAGGCCGCCG
>CADCVT010000471.1 GCA_902806215.1 uncultured Solirubrobacteraceae bacterium
GCTCGTCGGCCTCGGCCGAGTCTCCGGACTGGTGGGGCGTGATCGCGAGGACTCCCGGTGCCGACCACAGCTCGTGGTCCTCGGGGAGGGGCTCGGGGTCGGTGACGTCGAGGACGGCTCGCAGGCGCGGCTCGCGGACCTCGGCCAGCAGGGCGTCGGTGTCGACGACCGCTCCTCGGCCGGCGTTGACGAGGAGCGCTCCGTCGCGCATCTCGGCGAGGAACGCCGCGTCGACGGAGCCACGGGACTCGTCGGTCAACGGCGTCAGGACGACGACGGCGTCGGCCGTTGGCAACACGTCCGGCAGCTCGTCGACGCTCCGCACGCCGTCCCGGGCGCGCCGGGCGACGGCGATGGTGCGCGCGCCGAACGGCGAGAGCCGCTCGCGCACCGCGGCTCCGATCGACCCGTAGCCGACGATGACCACGGTCGCGTCGCACAGCTCGGCCGGCGGCGTGTGCTCCCACGTCCGGTCTCGCGCGGAGGCCAGCAGCCCGCTCGTCGCTCCGAGCAGCGCCCCGACGACCCACTCGGCGACCGGCGTGTCGCGCGTGTCGCGCGCGTTGCAGAGCGTCACGCCGGACGGGATCAGCGGCTCCACCCACTCCGTCCCGGCCGACAGCACCTGCACGACGCGCAGCGACGGCAGCGACACCAGATCGGGCGTCTCGCCGAACCGCGGCACGAGGAACTCCACGCCGTCGAGTGGGCCCTCGAGCGAGCGGACCTCGACGCCGTCGGGCGCAGCGCGGCGGAACGCGTCGACCACCGGCCCGGGGACCGCCGCGACGATGCTCATCCGCCCGCGAGCACCACGTCGTAGCCCTCACCGCGAAGCATCTCGACGACGACGTCGCGGTGGTCGCCCTGGAGCTCGACGACGCCGTCCTTGACCGACCCACCCACGCCGCAGCGCTTCTTCAGCCGCCCGGCCAGCTCCTTGAGCTCGGCGTCGCGCAGCGGGACGTTCGCCACCGTCGTGACGGCCTTGCCGCGACGGCCGCTCGTCTCGCGCCGGACCTCGACGCGCCCGCCGCCCTGCAGCCGCGCCTGCTCGACGGGATCGCGCGCCTTGCGCAGGTCGCCGTCGGTCGTGGAGTACACGACCCTGTTGTCGCGCTTGGCCATGGGCCCAAGATAGGGTCCCCGCCGATGGACGACCTGGTCAACGTCCACGACTTCGAGCGTCGCGCGGCCGACGTGCTCGAGGCGGGCGTGCACGGCTACTACGCGGGAGGCGCCGGCGACGAGCGCACGCTGCACGACAACGCCGCTGCCTTCGCGCGCTACCGCCTGCGCCCGCGCGTGCTCGTCGACGTCAGCGAGACGACAGCGGCGACGACCGTGCTCGGTGCGCCCGTGTCGATGCCGGTGCTCGTCGCACCGACCGCGCTGCACCGCCTCGCCCACGACGACGGCGAGCCCGGCACCGCGCGCGCCGCCGCGGCCGCGGGCACGATCTTCACGCTGTCGACGCTCGCGACCTCGCGTCCGAGCGCGTGCGCGATCGACGGCGCGCACCAGTGGTTCCAGCTCTACGTCCTCAAGGACCGGGCGGTCTCGACGGCGCTCATGGAGGAGGCCGTCGACTGCGGCTTCGAGGCGATCGTCCTCACCGTCGACGCACCCCGCGCGGGTCGGCGCGAGCGAGACTTCCGCACCGGCTTCGCGGTCCCGCCGGGGATCGACATGCCTGCCGTGCAGGCCGCCACCGGCGCGCCGGTCTGCCCCACCCCCCAGGAGTTCTTCGAGCTCGTCGACACGACGCTCACGTGGCGCGCGCTCGAGGAGCTCGTCGACGCGAGCCCGGTGCCGGTCGTCGTCAAGGGCGTCCACACGGCCGAGGACGCGCTGCTGGCCGCCGAGCACGGCGCCGCGGCGGTGATCGTCTCCAACCACGGAGGCCGCCAGCTCGACGCCGTCCCCGCCAGCCTCGACATGCTGCCCGAGGTCGTCGATGCGGTCGGCGACCGCGTCGAGGTGCTCATGGACGGCGGCGTGCGCCGCGGCACCGACGTGCTCGTCGCGCTCGCCCTCGGAGCACGGGCCGTCCTCGTCGGCCGCCCGGTCCTCTGGGGCCTCGCCTGCGGAGGAGAGCAGGGCGTCGCGAGGGTTCTGCAGCTCCTCCACGACGAGGTGCAGCTCGGCCTCACGCTGCTGGGCGCGCCGAGCCCGAGCCACGTCATACGGGCCCACCTCACCCCATGAGCGCGCCGAACGTACGCCAAGCCGGGCTACAGCCCGGCACGACGTACGTTCGCGGCTTCGGTGGGGCTACTTCGCGTAGAGCGACTCGATCTCCGAGTCGTACTTCTCGGCGATCGGCTTGCGCTTGAGCTTCATCGTCGGGGTCAGCTCGTCCCCGCCCGGCGCCCAGTCGCCCTTGATGATGTGGAACTTCTTGACCTGCTCGACGCGCGAGAGCTTGTCGTTGGCCCGATCGACCTCCGCCTGCACGGCTTCCCGAATCTGTGTGTCTTCGGCAAGAGACTCCAAGGAGACGTCCTCGATGCCGTTCTTCTGCGCCCACGCGGGCGCGCCGTCGGCGTCGAGCACGATCAGCGCGGTGTTGTAGCTGCGCGCGTCGCCGATGACCGCGGCCTGGCCGATCAGCGGCCCTGCGCTCTTGAGCTCGGACTCGATGTTCGCGGGCGACATGTTCTTGCCGGCCGCGTTGATGATGAGCTCCTTCTTGCGGTCGACGATCTTGACGTAGCCGTCCTCGTCGATCTCGGCGATGTCGCCGGTCATGAGCCAGCCGTCGTCGGTCAGCGTCTCCTTGGTCTTGTCGTCGAGGTTGCGGTAGCCGCGCATGACGAACGCGCCCCTGACGAGCAGCTCGCCGTCCTCGGCGAGCTTGACCTCGCAGCCCGGCGCCGGCGGACCGACCGTGCCGATCTTGATCTTGCCGGCCGGCGGGTTGGTCGTGCCGTAGCCGCAGGTCTCCGACATCCCCCACA
>CADCVT010000472.1 GCA_902806215.1 uncultured Solirubrobacteraceae bacterium
GAGCGTTGGGGGGACTCCGTCGCGCCCGGCGGCGTCGTCGACGGCGCCGAGATCGCCAAGCACGCGTTCGGCGACGCCGACGAGCGCACGTGGCTCGAGCAGCTCATCTGGCCGAGCGTCGGCGAGCGCGTCGCCTCCTTCCTCGAGACCGCGCGCGCCGCGGACCCCGCGCCGCCCGCCGCCGTCGTCGAGACGCCGCTGCTGTTCGAGGCCGGGATGGAGGGCGTCTACGACGCCACGATCGCCGTCGTCGCCGACGAGGCGGTGCGCGCCGAGCTCGCGGCCGCGCGCGGCCACCACGGCATCGACGAACGCGCGGCGCGACAGCTCAGCCAGGACGAGAAGGCATCGCGCGCGACGTACGCCGTGCGCAACGACGGCACGGTCGACGACCTCGAGGCCGCGCTGTCGGAGGTGCTTGTCAAGCTGGAGTCGCGATGAGCCGCGCGTCCGCCCGAGCCCGATCCGTCCGCCGCCGGCGGCTCGTCGCCCTGCTCCTGGCGCTCGGCGCGCTCGTCGCCGTCATCGGCACGCTCATGCCGACGGTCGACAAGGCGGTCAAGGAGGTCACGCTCCCGCTGCGCCACGAGGACATCATCCGCCAGCAGTCGGCCGACAAGGGCGTGGACGCGTCGCTGATCGCGGCCGTGATCTACGCGGAGTCGCGCTTCGACGCGAACGCCGAGTCCTCGGCCGGTGCCCTCGGGCTCATGCAGATCACGCCCGACACCGCGCGCGAGATCGCGCGCAAGTCCGGCGGCGTCGCGTTCGAGCAGGGCGACCTCGCGACGCCGCAGATCAACATCTCCTACGGGTCGTACTACCTGAAGTGGCTGCTCGAGAACTACGGCGGCAACGAGACCCTCGCCGTCGCCGCCTACAACGCCGGCACGGGCAACGTCGACAAGTGGATCGCGCGCGACCCCGGCATGAAGCCGAGCGAGATCCCGTTTCCCGAGACCCGCGCGTACGTCGATCGCGTGTTCAAGGCGCGCCAGTCGTACCGGACGGAGTACCGGCGCGAGCTGGGCCTGTAGCGAGTCGCGCTGCAACGGGCCTGATGCCACGGCAGCACGCCGGGCAGGACGCCGCCAACGAGGTCGTCGAACACCCCCCTGGCACGCGTCGCGCACGTCCGGCCAGCCGTCGTGCTCCCAGGCCTCGAAGCGCTCGTCGAGGTCACCGTCGCGGACGCTGCCGATCGCCGGCGTGCCGTAGCTGAGCGGCATGACGCGCCCGTCGGCGCCGACGACGATCGTCTGCAGGTCGTCGATGCCGACCGCGGGAGCGTCCGGTGTCGTGGCCAGGAGCGCGTGCGGGTCGTCGAGGGCCTCCGCGCGCGTGACGAGGTCGATCTGCACCGTCAGGTCCCCGGCATACTCGGCCGCAGCCGCGGCGGCGAGCAGGTAGGCGCGCGCCAGGTCGAGCGGCGACGGAGCGAGATGGCCGAGCTCGCCCGACGCGCGTCCGACGGGCTCGAGCGGATGCAGCTGCAGCAGCCGCGCGCCCTGCTCGACCGCGAGCTCGGCGAGCCACGGGATCGACGACCACGACGACGCCGTGATCGTGTGGATGACGCCGAACGGCAGCCCCGCATCACGCGCGGCGGTCATCGCGTCGAGCGCGCGGTCGTACGGCGCCTTCGCGTCCGCGGATGAGGTCGTGCTCGTCGCGCGGGCCGTCGAGGCTGATGGCGACGCCATCGAGCAGCGGCGCGATCCGCTCGGCCCGGCCCGGGGCGGCGAGCGGCCAGCCGTTCGTCGTCGCCGTGGACCGCAGGCCGACCGCGCGCGCGTGCTCGAGCTCCTCGACGCCGCGGTCGAGGAGCGGCTCGCCGCCCGACAGCGCGACGGTCCCGAAGCCGGCGGCGCGCGCCCAGGACAGCGCGGTCGCCGCCTCGTCGAGCCCGAGACGCTCGCGCGCCGCGGGGCTCGACGAGGAGTAGCAGTGGCGGCAGCGCAGGTTGCACCGCAGCGTCGCGTGCACCTGGACGATGCGGCCGGCGCCACCGTCGCATCGCATCGACGCCGCCTCCGCTAGTGCCTCAGATCGATGCGTGCGTGGAACACCTCGGGGTTCACGATCCCGTGGGTGAACAGTCTCAGCTCACGGAGCATCGACGACGTCGCGAACTGCTTGATGACGTCCTGAAGCTGGTCCGGCTGGAACGTCGTGTGGATCACGAGCCCGTCGGGCTACGGGATCCCCTTCGGGATCGGCCGGACCGGGATGCCGTTGCGCCGCAGCGACGCGACCGCCTCCACGAGCACGCCGCTCGCGCGCGACCGTCAAGAGGAAGCTGATCGCTCTGTGCTCGTCCTGGTCGGTGGTTGCGAGGCCCGCGAGGCGAGGTAGTCGCCGAGCGTCCTCGTGCCGTACGCCGGGCCGAGCGCGTCGATCGACGAGATCCGCCATATGAGGTCGGCGACGGCTGCGCGACGCGGGTCGGCCGGGCGCATGACGGCGGCCGCCACGCGGACGAGCGGCGTCGGCAGCCGGCGCACCGGCGTGCCGGCTTGCCCCAGCGCGGCGTAGGCGAGCTCGGCCTCCTGCCGCCGGGTCAGCGTCTCTGGGCCCCCGACCTCGACCTCCTCCGTGCCGTTCTCCAGCGCGTCCGCGCACGCCGCCGCGAGGTCGGCGTCGTGGATCGGGTTGTGCAGCCGGTCCGGGTCACCGATCAGCCGGTAGCGCCCCTTCTCGATCGTGTCGAGCATCTCGTCGTAGATGCTGAAGAAGCCGTTGGCCCGGATGATCGTGTGCGCGAGCTTGCTGTCGTGCAGCCGGTCGACGACGTCCTCGTGCGCGTCGATGTAGGCGTTGCCGCGGAGCTTCTCCGCGTGGAGGATCGTGACGTAGGCGAACCGGTCGACCCCGTTGCGCTCCGCCGCCTCGAGCAGCCGCAGGTTCGGCTTCGTGTCGGTCTCGCGGTAGTGGCGGCGCGGGCCGCGGTCGAAGCGCGACGACGCGCCCATGGCGGAGAAGACGACGTCGGCGCCGCGGCAGGCGGGTTCGAGGTCGGCGTGCTCGGCGTCGGCGACGACGACCTCGTCGGCGGCGTCCGCGGGCAGCTTCGCGGGGTCGCGGACGAGCGCCCGCGTCGTGTGGCCGCGGCGGCGCAGCTCGGCGAGCAGCTCGCGCCCGAGGTGGCCGCCGGCCCCGGCGACGAGGACGATCATCGCGCGCGCAGCCCGTCGACGACGCTCGGGTAGCGCGGCTGCCAGCCGAGCTCCCGGCGCGCCTTCGCGTTCGAGACGGCGGGCATCGTGGTGGCCATGTGGACCGGCAGCGGCCCGGAGGCCAGCCGTGCGAGGAACGTCGGAACGCGCAGCGGGCGCTTCGCGCCGAGGACCTGCGCGATCGCGGGCGTGTACTCGCGCGCCGGCATCGGGTGGTCGTCGACGACGTTGAGGATCCCGCTGCCCTCCCAGTCGAGCGCGCGGACCGTCGCGGCGGCCGCGTCCTCGACGTGGATGAACGACCCCATCCCGCCGCCGCGCCCGACGACCGGCAGCCTGCGTCGGCGGAGGTCCTTGGCGAGCTGGTTGCCGGCGTCCCAGTGGGTCCCCGGGCCGTAGAAGATCCCGTAGAGCAGGACGACGCCGTCGAGGTCGAGCGCGCGCTCCTCGAGCGCGACGATCGGCGGCAGCGCGATGTCCCACGGGTACGGCGCGTCCTCGAGGAACGGCGGGTCGTCCTCGTTCTTGGGCGCCGCGCTCCCGTTCGGCGCGTAGAGGAACGCGACGCTCTGGAAGAACAGCCGCGCGCCCTGTCGCTGGGCCGCCTCGAAGACGTTCGGCGTGCCGCGCGTGCGCAGGCCCACCATCCCGCGGTAGAAGAGGTCCATCCGCCGCGCGTCGTAGGTCTGCGGAAGGGCGGTCGTCTGGTCCATCACGACGTGCGGCTGCGCGCCGCCCACGACCGCCAGCACCGCCTTGCGGTCGCAGACGTCGCACACGACCCCGCGGGCGCCGGTGGCCTCGATGTCGGCGACCTTCGCCTCGCTTCGCGTGAGGCCGACGACCTCGTGACCGGCCTCGACGAGCTGCCGGACCAGCGGGCGGCCGATCGCGCCGGTCGCTCCCGCGACGAGGACCCTCATCGGGACACCGCCGCGCGCGCCGGGGGCGATGGACTCGTCCCGCTCCGGCTCTCCCGCGCGAACAGCGCCGCCAGGACGACCGCCCCGATCACCTGGAGCACGAGCGTCGAGACCCCCTTGCTCTCCGGCGTTGCCTGGCCGACGTCGATGGCGTGGCTGACCGCGTGCAGCGAGTACTGGATCGCGAGGACGCCGAGCATCCCGCGCTGCCACGACGGCGTGCGCGCGGCGATGACCGCGGCGAGGCCGAGCGCGACGTTCCACGAGCCCACGTCCTTGAGGAAGTGGTCATTCTGCGGCGGGAACGTCGCGACGACGTCGTAGAAGCTGCCGGGCGCGACGAACGCCCAGACGCCGACCGCGAGCTGCGAGATACCGACGACGAGGAGGACGAGACGGACCATGGGCGGATTCTCGCGCCCGGGTGGCCCGCTCGTTAAGGTCCAGTTCTGCATGCTGCACGAGGGCCAGTTCGGGTTGGACCTGCTCCTGCCGCTCGAACGGGGCAATGGTTCGCTGCACCGGCAGGTCGAGCGGTCGCTGCGCGACGCGATCCGCGAGGGCCGGCTGGTGGAGGGAA
>CADCVT010000473.1 GCA_902806215.1 uncultured Solirubrobacteraceae bacterium
CCCGTTGATGCACGCCGACTTGCCGGCGCCGGTGGTGCCGGCCACGAGCAGGTGCGGCATCTTCGCGAGGTCGGCGGCAACCGCCTTGCCGGCCACGTCCTTGCCCAGGCACACGGTCAGCGGCGACCAGTCGGCCGGCGGCTGCATGAAGACGTCGCCGAGCTGGACGATCTTGCGGCGGTGGTTCGGTACCTCGATGCCGACGGCGGTCTTGCCCGGGATCGGCGCGAGGATCCGGATGTCGGTCGCGGCGAGCGCGTAGGCGAGGTCGTCCTTGAGGTTGGAGACCTTCGACATCTTCGTGCCCGCGCCCAGCCGCAGCTCGTAGCGGGTGATGTGCGGGCCCGCGGTCGTGCCGATGACCTTCGCGTCGACGCCGAAGTGGCCGAGCGCCTCGACGAGGTTCTTCGCCGTCTCCGCCTGGCCGGCGGTGTCGGGCCGGGCCTGCTCGGCCGTCGAGCGCTGCAGCAGCGACGATGACGGGACGCGCCACTGGAACTCGGGGTCGTCGGTGATCGAGCCCCGGTAGCGCCCCATCGGCGTGAGGTCGTCCTCGGTGACCTCGATCGCCTGCGTGGCGGCGGCGACCTCGGCGGCCGACGGCTCGTCCTCGGCGTCGGGCTCCGGTTCGGGCTCGAACAGCTCGGGCTGCTCCGGCGGCTCCGGGTCGGGCTCGGGGAGCGGCTCCCACACCGGGGCGTCGCCGCGCGTGATGACGGGCTCCGAGTCCTCGATCTCGGGCGGCATGACCACGGCGCCGCGCGGCTTGCGCGCCTTGCCCGCCTGCGTCTTGGCGGCAGGAGCGCGCGCGGGCCGCTGCGGCGCGGCGCTGCGGAACGCCCGCGTGGTGTCGGTCACGGTGTCGCTCGTGGCCTTGATCACGCCGGCGATCGACGCGCCGGTGAGCAGCAGCACGGCGGCGATGAAGAAGAAGATCGCGAGGATGTCGGTGCCGAACCCGCCGATGAGGCTCTCCGACGTGTCGCCGATGAGCTCGCCGATCAGGCCGCCGTCTGCCGCCCCGAGCCACAGCGCGGCCCCGAAGAAGAGGCAGATCCCGCCCGAGCGGAACGGCCGGACCGCCGGAAGCACCGGCCGGAGCACGAGGATCGCCCCGGTCGCGGCGAGCGCCGGCGGCACCCCGTAGGCCATGTCGCCGCCGAGCTCGGTCAGGCCCTCGACGATCTCGCGCCCGAGGGCTCCCCCGTCGCGGCCGCGGTACAGCACGAACCCCAGGAAGACGGCGAGCGCGACGAGCGCGAGGCCGAGCAGGTCGAAGTGGCGCTGTTCGAAGTGCAGCCCTGAGGAGGCCTTCTTCTTGCTCTTCGCGCGCGAACGCGGCGGCTGCTTGGCGACCTTGGAGGCGCTGCGCGAGCCGTTGGGCTTGCGCTTGGTGGGAGTGCGGGCGGCGGGCATCTGGCCCGCCACCCTTCGACGCGGCCGGGCCGACCCCTGCCTAGCGCGGCTCGTCGTCGACGTCGGGTGCGCGCACCGTCGAGAGCACCCGCTCGTACAGCAGGGCGCCGAGGACGGCCCCGACGACCGGCGCAATCAGGTAGATCAGGAGGTCGCCGAGCTCACCGCCGACGACGGCGGAGCCGATCGAGCGCGCCGGGTTGAAGGACGCGCCGGACACGGGGATCATCGCGAGGTGGCCCGCCGCGATGACCAGGCCGATTGCCAGGCCGGCGGACGGGCCCTCGGCGCGATCGTCGACCGCGGTGCCCTTGACGACGAGGATCAGGACGAACGCGAGGATCACTTCAACAAGGAACGCGGCTCCGGCGCTCACGCCCTCCCCGGGCTGCGTCACGGTGGCGGCGATGTCCCCGTCTGCGAAGACGACGTCGACGGCGAGCACGCCCAGCAGCGCGCCGATGACCTGCGCGGCGATGTACGCGGGGGCCGCGAACGCGGGGAACCGGCCGCTGGCGACGAGGCCGATGGTCACGGCGGGGTTCAGATGAGCGCCCGAGACGTGCCCGAACGTATAGGCGGCGACCAGGATGGCCAGGCCGAACGCGAGACCGATGAGCAGCTTCTGGCCGGCGTCGTCGGCGCCGCCCGCGGCGAGGATCGCGCCGACGCCGAAGAACAGGAGCATGAACGTGCCGATGAGCTCGGCGATCGCGGCACCGAGCACCGAGGGCGTGTCGCGCTCCACGGCCTCCCCGTCGTTCACCGAGGTCGCGCCCGCATCCAACACACCAGGTCTCGTCGTAGTGGCCATGTGCAGGGCCATATCCCGTTGAGGAAGTCTTGAGGCGCCACGTCTACAGTCCCGCTGCATGGGGCTTCGCCCCCTCGCGACCCCCAAAGCTCAGAATGAAACAGCTGTGAGCACGTTCACCAGAGACCCTCGGGTGCTCGTCGTCGAGGACGACGAGGACATCGCGCTGGCCGTCCAGCGGTCGCTGCGCATGGAGGGCTACGAGGTGCGGATCGCCGTCGACGGCGAGGAGGCGCTGGACCACGCCGTCCAGTTCAGCCCCGACCTGGTGATCCTCGACCTCGGCCTGCCCAAGCTCGACGGGATGGAGGTCGCCAAGCGCCTGCGCTCCGACGGCGACGTCCCGATCCTCATGCTCACCGCGCGCGACGCGCTCGAGGCGCGCGTCGAGGGGCTCGACTCCGGAGCCGACGACTACCTCGTCAAGCCGTTCGAGCGCCAGGAGCTGCTGGCCCGCCTGCGCGCGCTGCTGCGCCGCCGGCCGCCGCGCGGCTCGCGCAGCTACGTCGTCGGGGACCTCGTCCTCAACCCGGACACCCACGAGGTCGGGCGCGGCGAGCGGCAGATCGAGCTCACCCAGCGCGAGTTCGAGCTGCTCGAGTACCTCATGCGCAACGAGCGCATCGTGGTGCCGCGCCAGCGGCTGCTCGAGGAGGTCTGGGGCTACGACCCGTTCGCGACCACGAACACCATCGAGGTGTTCGTGTCGAACCTGAGGCGAAAGCTGGAGGCCGGCGGTGAGCCGAGGCTCCTACACACGATCCGCGGCGCCGGCTACGTCCTCCGCGCTTAGCTCCGCGAGGGGCCATGGGCCACGCGTTCAGTGACACCCTCGGGCGGATCCCGATCCGCTGGAAGCTCGCCGGCGGCTCGGCGCTGCTGACGCTGATCATCCTGTGCGGGTTCGCGGTGGCGGTCGGCGTGCTGACGACGCAGCGGATCCAGGACGACTTCGAGCAGGACGTCCGCGAGGCGGCCGACCAGCTGCGCGAGGACTACACGGTGGTCAAGTACCTGCGCCTCGAGGACGGCTTCGGCCGCCTGCGCGGCTACAAGATCCTCGCGGCGCGACCGAGCCTCGACACCTTCGTGTCCGGGGCGGCCGACGACGCGCACGCGCGGATCATCAGCCCGAGCACCCGCCAGGTCCTGCGCAAGACCAAGGGCGCGCCCGACCTCGGGCCGCCGCTGGCGAAGACCGTCAAGTACGAGGACATGCTCGTCGAGAACCGCGCGATCACGCTGCGCGACGGCGGCCAGCTCTTCGTGCAGTTCGCCCGCCCCAAGGACGCCGTCTCGGCAACCGCCCAGCGCGTGCGGCTCTTCCTCGTCGGCGGCGTCATCGGCGGCGCCGGCCTCGCCCTCCTGGCAGGGCTGATGATCGCCCGCCGCGCGATGTCGCCGATCATCTCGCTCACCGAGACCGCGCGAGACATCGAGCGCACGCGCGACCCCGCGCGGAGGATCGACCTCGGCGGCCTGCCCGACGACGAGGTGACCGACCTCGCCCGGACGCTCGACGGGATGCTCCAGGCACTGTCGGCCGCGCGCGGCGAGCAGGAGGCGATGCTGGTGCGCCAGCGCGAGTTCGTCGCCGACGCCTCGCACGAGCTTCGCACGCCACTGACGTCGGTGCTCGCCAACCTCGACTTCCTCGCGGAGACGCTCACCGGCGACCAGGGCGACGCGGCCGCGTCGGCGCTGCGCTCCTCGCACCGCATGCGCCGCCTGGTCCAGGACCTGCTCCTGCTCGCCCGCGCCGACGCCCGCCGCGTCACGGCGCACGAGCCGCTCGACGTCGCCGACGTCCTCGTCGAGGTCGCGTCGGAGCTCGAGCCGATGACCCAGGGCCACGAGATCTCCGTCGACGCGCAGCACGCCTACGTGGACGGCGCGCGCGACGAGCTGCATCGCCTCGCGCTCAACCTCATGGAGAACGCGGTCAAGCACACGCCGGACGGCACCCACATCCGCGCGACGGTCGCGCGCGACAACGGGATCGTGAGGCTGACCGTCGCCGACGACGGCCCGGGCATCCCCTCCGACCTGCGCGACAAGGTGTTCGAGCGCTTCGTCCGCGGCGAGGGCGACCGCGGCGGGTCGTTCGGCCTCGGCCTGTCGATCGTCCGCGCGGTGGCGGAGTCGCACGGCGGCTCGGTCGCGCTCGAGTCCGACAACGGGCACGGGACGACGTTCGTCGTCACGCTGCCGAGCGCGGAGTCGCACAACTCCTGAGCGCGGCAGACGTTCCTGCGGCGTGCCCCTCCTCCTCTGTGTCCTGCTGCTGACGCTGTGACCCGCCGTTGCCGACGCGGCATCGGTCGGGCGGGTCTCGACGCCCTGCGACTCCCGGCACTGCATCGGGCAGTCGCAGCTCGAGTTCGGGGCCGCTCCCGGCGAAGCGAACGACATCCGCATCCGCCACGAGCGCGATGTCGTGATCGTCGAGGAGGCTGCCGCCGACCTGCGCGTCGGCGACGGCCGCGAGGCGGTCGGAGCACGCGGCGCCCGCTGCCGTGCCGACTACATCCTGGTGGACGCCGGCGACGGCGACGGCAGCGACCTCGGAGAGGACGACCTCCTCGACGGCGGAGCCGGGCGCAACCAGCTCTACGGCCGCGGTGGCGCCGACTCCCTGGTCCTGCTCCTCGGCCGCCTCGGCGACCACGCCGACGGCGGCTCGGGCGACGACGTCCTCAGCTTCCCGTCCCCACGAACGACGATCGCGTGCGGTGGCGGGTTCGACAGCGTGGACGTCGGCGCCGAGACGCTGGTCCGGCACGACTGCGAGCGCGTCGGCGGCGGGTTCTGCACCATCGACCTCCACCTGGAGCTGCGGTCGACGCGGGCGGCGATCACGTCGGCCTCCCCGACGAGAGGACCGCTTCGGGTGCGGCTTGCCGGGCGCGGCCGAGGTGCGCGCGAGGTCGCGACACGCGGGCGGCGACCGCGGCTGAACGCGCTCGGGCGTCGGCTCCTTCGCCGTGACGGCCGGCTCGTCGTGGTCGTCAGCGCGGAGCTCATCCGGTTCAGGGTGGTGCTGCGACTCGCGCCCGCGACCAGCGCCTCAAGTTGACCGGGCCCCGTCCGACTACCGGTGTACTCAGCCGCGTCCGTCCTTCCTAAGGCCGGAGCCGCTGTATTGCCTCTCCCTGCGGGCGGGGCGGGCCCCAGCGCTCGCCCCGCCTCACCTTCTTCCTCGGTGTTGGTCACCGACCGGGCGCCGGCAGGCCGCGTTAGCCTCGGATCATGAGCGTCGCCGCCCGTCCGCTGTTCGCCTTCGACAACTCGTTCGTCCGGGACCTCGAGGGCCTCTACGAGCCATGGCAGGCAGCGCACGCGAGCGCTCCCCGGCTGCTCGCGCTCAACGAGCAGCTCGCCGGAGAGCTCGGCGCCGACGCCGAGGCGCTGCGTGCGCCCGAGGGCGTCGCGGTGCTCGCGGGCAACGCGGTGCCGGACGGAGCCTCGCCGGTCGCGCAGGCGTACTCCGGCCATCAGTTCGGCGGGTTCTCTCCGCGCCTGGGCGACGGGCGCGCGCTCCTGCTCGGCGAGGTCCTCGACGTCGAGGGACGCCGGCGCGACCTGCACCTGAAGGGCTCGGGCCGCACGCCGTTCGCCCGCG
>CADCVT010000474.1 GCA_902806215.1 uncultured Solirubrobacteraceae bacterium
ACCCGCCCGTCGGCGAGCGCAAACGCGATGCTGCCGTCCTCGTCGAGTGCCACGGCGCCGGTGGGGCCGGGCGCGACGCGGTAGCGCTCCGCGCCGGAGCGACGGTCGAAGACGGCAACCTCGCTCGTGCCCGGGAGGATCGTCGCCACGAACCCGCCCGCCATGTCGGTGCTCGCCATCGTCCGCGGCGGCGCCGGCGGCGGCAGCACGGGCACGCCGAGCCGCAGGGTCTCTCCGTCGTCGCGCGTGGCGAGCCGGCCGCGACAGCCGGCACCCCACGCGTCGTTCGTCGCGAGCGCCGGCGCGAGGAAGACCGCGCACCCACGCTGCCGGGTCAGCCGGCGCCACGGACGACCGGACCACAGACGGCTTGCGACGATCCGGGCCGGGCCGTCATTGCCCTCGACCGCCTCTGTCGTCACCGTCACCCGGCGATCGGTCGCCGCCATGGAGATGACCGCGTAGTCCTCGGGCGGGACGATGGGCGTCACGACGAGCTTGCTGCCGCGGAGCGTTCCGTTCGGCCGCGCGCTGACGATGCGGTACGGCACACGCGGCGTCGCGAACGCCGCCTCGACCCACACGATGCGATCCCCCGCGATGACCGGCCCCGCCTCGGGCACGCGGAACTCGAGGTCCTTCGCCGGCGCGGCCGACGCGGCGGCGGCGAGCGCGATCAGCGCGATGGTCAGCGAGCGTCGCATAGGTCGAGACCCTATGCGAGCGTCGACGGACGCCGCGCGGGTTCAGCCCTCGAGGACGGCGCCGTCGTCGACCTGCGACGGTCCGGTCACCGAGGCGCTGCCCCGGACGACGACGCCGGCGCCGAACGTCACGTCGCCCTCGACCGTGAGCCGCGAGGCCTCGACGAGCGACGGCGGCCCCTTCGGGAAGCGCTCGTCGAATCCGCCGACCAGCTTGTACTCGCTCGACAGCGAGACGAGCGGCGCCGCGTCGCGGCCCGGCGCGAGCACGAGCCGCTGCGCGTCGTCGAGCACGTACGCGTCGGAGCGCACGACGAGGAGGTCGCTCGTCGTCTTCACCGGGACGAACCGCTCGCGTGAGACCCGCAGCGCCTGCGCGTCGTCGAACACGTCGATCGCCGCGCCCATCGCGGTCTCGAGCTGGATGACCTCCGGCGACGACGCGTCGCCGGGGTCGACGGTCTTGCGGTTGACGATCATCGGCAGGCCGAGCACGCCGCCCTGCACGTCGAGCACCTCGCGCAGCGCGCGCAGGTCGAGCCACAGGTTGTTCGTGTTGAAGAACCGGTGGCGCGCGATGTCCTGGAACGCCTCGACGTCCTCCTCGGGCGTCTGCGCGACCTCGCGCAGCACGAGCCCGCCCTCCTCGCGCCGGCGCGCGACGTGGCCGCCCTTGCGGTCGGCCTCCGTGCGGTCGGTGACCTCGAGCAGGAACGGGATCTCCTCGCGCGCGAACCACGAGAGGATCCGCGGCTCGAACACCGCGCCGAGGTTGTCCGCGTTCGACACGAACGCGTAGCGGAAGCCCTGCTCGAGCAGCGTGTCGAGCATCCCGCTCGTGACGAGCGCCGTGTACAGGTCGCCGTGGCCGGGCGGCGCCCACTCCTGCGCGGGGTTCGCCGGCCACTCGACCGGCATGAGGTCGTCGGCGCGGATCTTCGGCACCTTGTTCTGCACGAAGTCGAGCGGCAGCCCCTCGACATCGACGCTCTCGTGGGCGTGCAGCGCGGCCAGCGAGTCGTCGCGCGTGTTGAACGAGTTCATGAGCACGAGCGGCAGCCGCGCGCCCGTCTCGCGCCGCAGCGCGAGCACCTGCCGGACGATAACGTCGAGGAACGACAGGCCGTCCTTGACCTCGAGCAGCGACTTGGCCGGGGTCATCCCCATGCTCGTGCCGAGCCCGCCGTTGAGCTTGAGCACGACCGCCTGGTCGAGCGCGTCGCCGGCGGCGTCGTCGGGCAGCGACGACAGGTCGGGCACGTCCTCGACCGGCTCGAGCGCGGACTCCGGCAGCATCCCGCCCTCGCCGCTGCGCAGCAGCTCGTAGTAGTGGCGGAATGTGTCGACGGCCGCCTCGCCGAGGCCCTCGGCCTGCATCTTCTCGATCGCGGCGGTCAGGCCGTCGTTGTCCGTGCTCATCGCGGCCAGATCGTATTCACGGGCAGACGCCGACGCGGCCGCGCCCGCCCCGACGGCCTAGAGGTCGTCGACGCGCAGGGCGCGCAGCAGCCCGGTCGCGGCGAGGTGCCGGCCCAGCTCGTGCGGCCGGTCGACGCACAGGAGCACGCCCTTGAGCGGCTCGTCCGGGCGCGGCCCGTGGCCGACCCGGTGGCGCAGGAGCGGCGGCGCGACCGGCGCGTCGAGCACGATCGCCACGTTCGGCGGCCCGCCGACGACGTCGAGCACGGGCAGCTCGCCGCCGTGGTCCGCGCCCCAGACGTAGCCCACGGGGCCGTCGCCCTCCCACACCGAGCGCGGGAAGACGGGGAAGCGCAGCTCCGGACGCTCCTCGCAGATCGCCACCGCGCGCACGCTCGCCAGCGCGATGTCGAGCGGCTCGTTGAGCAGCGACCGGTGCTCGATCACGAGCCGGCCGTCGCCCGCGGCGACGTGCCCGGCGGGCCGCAGGAGCCTGAGCCAGCGCCAGCCGAAGAAATGCAGCATCGCGACGCTGGCCACCGCCGTCACGAGCGCGACCAGCCGGTCCCCCAGCGGCTCGCCGCCGGACAACATCAGCGCCCAGTACGAGAGCATGCCGGCGATCGGGACGGTCACCGCGAGCAGGAACACGAGCCCGACGGCGGCCCACACGCGGCCTGCCGTCTCGGTCGCCAGGCAGTACCGGAAGGCGAGCCTGCCCAGCGCGGCGGTGTCCCGACCACGAGCCGGCGGTGCTGCCGCACGGGCCGCGGCGAGCTCCTCGTAGCCGGCGGCGCGCACCGACGAGCCGCGCTCCTCGCCGGCCACGGACGCCAGCAGGGCGGGCTCGAGCGCGGTGATCTCGCGGATCAGCGCGTCGTCCCCGCCGGCCGGCCACGGGGCAACGCCGCCGCGCGCGTCGACGGGCACGCGCGCGAGCCGGCGGCGGAAGTCCCTGGCGAGCGGCGGCCGCAGCCCCGAGTCGAGCGCCGGCACGACCGAGTCCGCGTAGAACGCGGGCCAGACCAAGGCGACCGCTCGGTCGGCGGCGCCCGCGCGGTGCACCGCGTCGGGACCGGCCGCCGCGATCGCCGCAATGTCCGCTCGGCGTTCGGCGTCGGCGCGGATCGCGGCGGCGGCCCGCTCGACGAGACGTGCGTACCGGCGCAGCGGAGCGCCGATCGCGCTCCCGTTGTACGCGCCGTCCGCGAGCGTCCGCCGCACACGGGAGAGCGCCCGATGGGACCGCGTCAGGTCGTACTCGACGTGCGACAGCTGGTGCGCGACGGTCGCCGCGAGCGCCTCCCGGTCGAGCGCCCCCACGTAGGGCAACCCGAGCACGAGGACCGTCCGGCCGTCACGGCGCACCGAAGACGCGATCGCGGTCGGCGCCAGCCGCACCTCGTCGATCAGCCAGAGGCGCGGTCCTGCGACCTCCGCGATCAGGGCGTGCAGCCGCGGCGCCTCCTCGCGCCCGAGCACGATCCCCGGCAGAGGAGCCGAAGGCCGGCCCACCAGGAGCCGGACGACGACGTAGGCGAGGAGGGCGCCGGACAGCACGAACTGGAGGCGCCACACGCCGGAGAACGCAAACGCGGGGACGACGACGCACGCCGTCGCGAGCACGGCTCCCGCGCCGTAGAGACCCGCGGCCACGCCGCCGGCGAGCAGGCGGGGCCAGGCCGCCGGCGGGCTCACGCGGCGATCGCCGCCTCCGCGTCCTCCGACTCGCGCGCGAAGTCGCGCTCGTGCAGCTGTGCGGGGACGCCGGCGGCGGCGAGGTGCGCGGCGAGCTCGGCGGGACGCTCGACGCGGAGCATCAGGCCGCCGAGCTCGTCGCCGGCCCGGAACCCGTGCAGCGTCCTGCCCCGGGTCGCGGGCAGGGTGATCGGGCTCTCGAGGAGCAGGGCGACGTCCGGGACGCCGGGCTCGGCGCTGAGCACGGGCATCGACGGCCCGTGCTTCGCGGTCCACAGGAAGCCGAGCGGGCCGGCGCCGCCCTCGAGCGGCCGCGCCCACGGCGATTCGGGCATCACCGGGAACCGGGCGGTGCCCGCCGACGCGTCGACGCTCAGCGCGACGACGTCGCGGGCCGGCACCCGGACCGGCTCACGCAGGCCGCGCGGCAGCTCGATGACCAGGCTGTCGCCCTCCACCGCGAGCGTGCCGTCGCCGCGGAACGCACCGACGTACCGGCGCGCGAACCACCAGAACGCGACGAGGCACGGACCGCAGAGCACGACGAGCGCGAGGACACGGGCGCCGGCGCTCGGGGCGTCGGGGCTCATCAGGGCGAACCAGGCGAAGATCGCAGCGAACGGCAGCAGGGTCACGGACAGGAGGCCGAGCATCCCGGCGGCCTTGACGCGGCCGGCGCGACCGCTCGCGAGCGCGACGGAGAAGGCGGCGCCGGACAAGGCGTCGGCGGCCTCGGTGCTGCGCGGTGCCGGCTCCGGTGCGGGCGAGGCGTGATCGATCGCGACGACGGGCTCGACGGCCTCGACCGGGCGCAGCTGCGCGACAGCCTCGAATCCGGCGATCGCGGCCAGCAGCGCGACCTCCGCCGTCTCGACCTCGGCGACGAGCGCGTCGTCGCCGCCCTCGGCCCATGGCGGCGCTCCGCGGTGGCCGACGGCCTCGAGCCGCTCGCGCAGCTCAGGGTGGGTGGCGAAGGCGTCGGCGGCGACGCCGGCATCGTCGCTCGCGGCGGACGGTGCCTCGGCGCCGGCGAGTGCCGCACGGAAGCCGACGGCGAGCGACGGGCGCAGGCCCGCCTCGAGCGCGGGCCGCACGGACGCCACCCAGAAGGCCGGCCACACCGACCCGGCGGCCCGGCCGCCGCCGAGGGCGCGGGCGCAGGCCTCGTCGCCGACGACGCGGGCGGCCAGTGCGTCGGCACGCCGCTCGGCGTCGCGCGAGAGACCGGCCGTGGCGACGAGGAACCGCCTCGCGTACCAGCGGAACGGCGCCCGCAGCCAGCCGGCGTCCTCGATCGCGCGGCCCAGCGCGATGCGCGCGGACAGCAGGAGACGATCCACCCGCGAGACGTCGTGGTGCAGGTGCGCGAGCTCGTGCGCGACGACGGAGCGCAGCGCCTCGCGGTCGAGCGCCGCGACGTACGGCAGGCCGAGCACGACGACGTTGCGCCCGTGATGGCGCAGGGCGCCGGCGTTGGGCTCGAGGTCGACGCGGATCTCGTCGGGCGGCGTGACGCCGGCGGCCCGCGCGGCGTTGCGCACGAGGACGTGCAGCGTCGGTGCGCTGCGCGGGTCGAGCAGGACGCCGGGCGCGTCGCCGAGGAACGGCTTCGGCCACATCGCCTTGGCGATCGCCCAGGCGCCCGCGACGCCGACGCCCGCGAGGTAGACGCCCCGGCCCGTCGTCACGACGAGGGCGACGGCCCCTCCGGCGAGCGCGGCGGCAAGGACGAAGGCCAGGCCGTAGACGCCGGCGGTGAGGGCAAGAGCGGTGAGACGAGCGCGCATGGCCGGACAGTCGGCCGGTGCGCAGTGCGTCTTGAGCACTGCGGCCCGACCGTGGCCGGTCATTCATCCGGAGGCCGGTGCATCGCGTACGCCGGGCGAACGCGGCCGCCCGTGAACGGAGGCTAGGCGCGCTTGCGCCCGCAGGGATCGGGACCGCGGACCGGCTTGCCGATCGCGTTCGGCAGCGGGTTGCGGAAGCAGAAGAAGATCGTGTCGGTCCGGCGCACGCTGCTGTACGGGATGCGGATCGACGCGCGGAACAGGCCGGCCGGGCGCGACGCGCGCCAGCGGACCGAGCGGATCCGGGTCCCGTACCGCTGCCCGCGGCGCAGCTGGTAGAAGAAGACGCGCCGTCCGCGCAGCGAGAGGCCCTGCGGAGCAAAGACGGTGGCGGTCGCCAGGATCGTCCGGCGGCTCAGCGCCCGCAACGAGAGCCGGCTCGCGAAGTCCACGCGCACCTGCACCGGCTCGCTGGTGACGAACGGGCCGGTCGTCCGGTCGACGGCTCGGTACCGCGTGTTGACCGTCGGGCGCACCTTCGCGTAGCCGTCCGGCATGGGACCCGCGTCCTCCCACCTGCCGTCGAACGGGAACCGGTCGGCCTGCAGGAACACGGTGCGCTCGTCGCGCGCGATGCCGGGCCCGAAGTAGGCCGTCAGCTCGACTGGCTCGTCACGCGGCTCGAAGACGGTGGCGCTCGTGCGCAGGGTGACCGTCGTCTGCGGCGGTCCCGGCGGCGGCTTCGCGTCGTCCGGCGCGGCGGCGTCCGCACCCGCCGCGAGGCCGACCACGCGGCGTCCCGCGACGACGAGCCACTCGCCGTCGGACGCGATCGACGGCTGCGCGGTGTGCGCGTCGGCCTCGGCGACGTTCCCGACCCTCTGCACGAGCGCACCGGTGCCGACGTCGTAGCCGGCGAGCGCCTCGCCCTCGGTCGCCCAGGCCACGCCGCCGAGGACGATCGGCCGCGAGCCGCCGTCGGGACGCTTGGCCGACCAGAGAACGCGTCCGTCGCGGTCCTGGGCGATGAGCGTGCCGCCGTCGTTGATCACGCGGTCGCCGGCGCGCGCAGGATCGCCGGCCAGGTCACGCCGCACGAGCTTCCCGGAGGACGCCTCGAGGACGGCCCCCTCGCCGCGGTTGGGCGCGTAGACACGACCGTCGGCCACCATCGGCGTCGCCCCGCCGCCACCGGTGCAGCCGCCCACGTAGCGCCACATGGTGAGCCCGAGGCGTCGCTCGACCGCGGTGGTCTCGGCGCAGCCGCTGACGGCGTAGACCCGTTCGGCGTCGACGCCGAGGGCGCCCTCGGAGGCACCCCACGCGGACGACGACCACAGCTCGAAGCCGTCGGACGCACGAAACGCCTGGATGCGGTCCTCGACGCCGAGGTAGACGGTGCCGTCGTCGTAGGTCGGGATGCCCGCGTGGCCATCCAGCGGGACGCTCCAGCGGATCGCGCCGGTTGCCGCGTCGATCGCCTCGAGCTTCTCCGTCGCGGTCGCCGAGAAGAGCACGCCGTCCGCGTAGGCAAAGCCGACTGACTGCCCGCCGCCGGTCCAGATCGTGCGACCGGTCTCGCGTTCGAGCGCGACGACGCGGTCGGCGGCGACGAAGACGCGCCCGTCGGCGATGAGGGGAGCCGACGCGCTCTTGATGTCGGGTCGGAACCACTTGCGCCCGACCGGCGCCGTCAGCTTCGCGTTCGGGATCTCGCCGGTGTGACCGGCGTCGACGCGATGGTTGACGACCGTGCCGTTCGCGGTCGCCGGAGCGACCGCCGCGAGGACGGCGAGCAGGACGAGAAGCCGGCGCACGACCGGCTCCTACCCCCTCCAGCGGTTGAGGTAAGCCTCCTGCTCAGGGGTGACCGTGTCGATCTCGACGCCGAGCGCGGCGAGCTTCAGCCGGGCGACCTCGGCGTCGATCGCGGGCGGGACCTCGCGCACGCCGGGCTCGAGGTCCTCGCGGACGAGCCACTCGGCGCTGAGCGCCTGCAGCGCGAAGGAGACGTCCATGACGCCGGCGGGATGACCCTGCGCCGCGGCGAGGTTGACGACCTGGCCGCGTGCGAGCAGGTTGACCCGGCGGCCCTCGGCGATCTCGTACCGCTCGACGAGCGGGAGCACCTGGGTCTTGTCGTCGCCGAGGTCTGCGAGCGAGATCTCGACGTCGAAGTGCCCGGCGTTGGCGAGCACCGCGCCGTCCTTCATGCGCTCGAAGTGCTCGCGGCGCAGCACGTCGCGCGATCCAGTGACGGTGATGAAC
>CADCVT010000475.1 GCA_902806215.1 uncultured Solirubrobacteraceae bacterium
GAGGGCGCGACGGCGACCGCGGCGACCGCGGCGAGGGCGGCGCTCGCGACGAGCGACCGAGTCGAGATGAGCATGCGGACTCCTTCCGGATGGTGAAACGTCCGCTCAGTGTTACGGCTGGAGCTGGCCGGCAGGTCCGTTTGCGCCAACTAGCGCTCGCTGTCGAGGTCGGCCATGAGGGGTTCGGCGTAGCGCGAGCCCACCGCCGCGCCGGTGGGGAGGACGTCTTCGATGCGGTCGAGGTCGTCCTGCGTGAGTGCGATGTCGGTCGCCCCGAGCGCTTCGTGCCGGCGGTCCCGGCGGCGGGCGCCGACGAGCGGGACGACGTCCCCGCCGCGCGAGGCGACCCACGCGATGGCGACCTGCGCGACGGTCGCGTTTTTCTCGTCCGCGATGCCGCGCAGTCGCTCGACGAGCGCGAGGTTGTGCTCGAGGTTCTCGCCCTGGAAGCGCGGCGAGAACGAGCGGAAGTCCCCGGCGGCGAGGTCGCGCTGCGGGCTCCAGTGGCCGCTGAGCAGGCCGCGGGAGAGCACGCCGTAGGCGGTCATCCCGATCCCGAGCTCGCGCAACGTCGGCAGGATGTCGGCCTCGGGCCCGCGGGAGACGAGCGAGTACTCGATCTGCAGGTCGCTGATCGGGTGCACCGCCGCGGCGCGCCGGATCGTGTCGGCGCCGACCTCCGACAGGCCGATGTGGCGGACGTAGCCCGCCTCGACCATCTCGGCGATCGCGCCGATCGTCTCCTCGATCGGGACGTCCGGGTCCAGGCGCGACGGCCGGTAGACGTCGATGTGGTCGGTGCCGAGCCGCGCCAGCGAGTAGGCCAGCGCCGTCTTGACGGCGGCGGGCCGCGTGTCGTAGCCGAGCCAGCCACGGTCGGGGCCGCGCAGCGCGCCGAACTTCACGCTGATCGTGACTGCGTCGCGGTCGCCGAGGAGCTCAACTTCACCCGCGCGGCCGAGCGGCTGCACCTCGCGCAGCAGGCGGTGTCCAAGAGCGTGAGCCAGCTCGAGGCCGAGCTCGGCGTCGCGCTGCTCGAGCGCACGACGCGCGAGGTGCGCCTGACCGAGGCCGGATCGGCGCTGCTCGACGTCGGCCGCGACGCGCTGGCGGCCGCCGACGACGCCTTCGAGCGCGCGCGGTCGATCGGGCTCGGACTGGAGGGAACCGTGACCGTCGGCGTGACGCCGCCGGTCGGCGCGGCCGTCCGCGAGGAGGTCGCCGTGGTCCTGCGCGACGGCGCGCGCGGCGTCTCGGTGGCGTTCCGGGAGGTGCGGCCCGGCGAGATCGCGCAGCTGCTGCGCGAGGGCGCCGTCGACGTCGTGCTCGCCCGGACCTCGCGCGGCGGTCCCGACGTCGACAGCGCGGCGCTGCGCCCGTCGCCGGTCGACCTGCTCGTCCCGGCCGGCCACCGGCTCGCGGGCGCGGAGGCGGTCGAGCTCGCCGACCTCGACGGCGAGCGCCTGCTCGCCTGGAGCCCGCGGGGGACGCCGTACACCGACCTGCTCGTCGACCGGCTCGCCGCGGCCGGCGACGAGGTCGAGGTGGTGGAGTCGCCGGTGACCGGCGGCGGTCAGCCGCCCGCGCTCGAGGAGTGGGGCGCGGTGGCGCTGGTGCCCGCGGCCTGGCCCGCGGGGAGCGCGAACGTCCGTTTACAGGTCGACGACGATGTCTCGCTGCCCCTCGTCCTGCTCTGGACGATGGGCCTGCCGTCGCCTGCCGTGCAGCGCCTCCGTTCGAGGATGGGCACGTCGCGTGGAGCTTGCACTTGATTGGTACCGTCCGGCTGATGATCGTGCGGCTCGGGCGTGGTCTGACATCAGGGTGTTCCGGAGCGCCGATCGGCAGGTGCACGACAGCGTTCGTGCTCTCGCTGCTCGCTGTGATGGCGACGGTCTCGACCGCCGCGGTGCCAGCGGAGCCGGAGCGCGACTATCTGCGGCTGCTGGCTTCAAGCGGGGAGCAGGCTCGAGCCGCGACCTTCATCACGGGATGCGTGCCCGACATCGGCTGTTTCGATCGAGAGGCCGACCCGGTTTTGCGCTCTGTCCTGCGCGTGCGAGCTGGCGCGACGGTCCGCCTGCGGATCGAGCCGAATCGGTACGCGGAAGTAGCGGTCGAACGACGGACCGACGGCAGGCTGGTGCGAACGCGCCGGCTCGCTGGTGATCCCCAAGCGAGAACGCGGCGCACCTATCGCCTGCCGGCGGGAACCCGCAGTGGCGATGCCCTTCGCGTCTTCATCCGGTACGCGCCGCGAGGAAACGCCCTGTTCCGGCTGAAGCTGTCGGTCAGCCGAAAGTGACCGCTGGACCGGGCGGCCACGTGCGGCGCGACCGCCGTTCACATGCCGATGACAACGTCTCGCTGCCCCTCGTCCTACTCTGGTCCATGGGTCTGGCGTCACCTGCCGTCCAGCGTCTCGGCGCCCGTATGGCTGCACACCCGCGTCGCAGAACGACGGGATCTCGCGCGGGCAGCTTCTCGACGGTAGGAGAACTGGCCTTTCCCACGTGAGATACTCCCAGCGTGTCGCCTGAAATGTGGTCAGCGGTCGCGGCAGGGATGGCGGCTGTTGCCGGCGGAGCATCCGTCTGGATCGCCGCGACCGCGAATCGGGCGGCGCGACGCCGTGTCTCCAACGAGCTGGAGCGAACGTTTCAGGAGCGGCACTACGCCTTCTATCCCCTTCTCCTGGACAAGATCGGGATCGCTGACGACCTTGATCCAGAGTTGCGGAAGTTGCTAGTCCCCTATTTGATGTTCTACGCCCACGTCTGGGACTCGTACGAGTGCGGCCATGCGCTCAACGATCCGACCTGGAAGGGGCTCCGGGGTTCGTTTGAGTGGTGGGCGTGTACCCCAGAAGGTCGGGCCGTCTGGAAGGTTGTCAAGGGGTATGAGCAAGACCAGGACACCTATTGGCCGCCGGGATTCGTCCCATATCTGGACGGCGTACTGGCCGACAATCCCTTCTCCCCTAGCAAGAGCAAGCGGGAGGGCTAGGCCCTACGAGGCCACGGCCTCCTCGGGCGCCCGCTTCGCGGCGGCCCCCGTGAGGTGGCGCCGCAGGAAGTGCAGCTGGTCGCCGACCGCCCGCTCGAACGGGGCGCCGTCGTAGATCTCGAAGTGCCCGATCGGGTACGTGCGCACCTCGGCGCGGCCGGTCGCCAACCACGCGGCTGCCTCCGCCGCCTTGGTCGGCGCGACCGTGTCCTTGTCGGCGATCTGGATGAGGATCGGGCACGGCAGCCGGTCGGCCTTCAGGCCGGGGCGGTACAGGCCGGCGCGCAGGAAGATCCGCGCGCAGACCTCGTTGCGCCACGTCGGGCCGGTGATCGCGCGGTAGCCGGGCTCGGCGTCCGCGCTCGTCATCGCCGCGACCGCCCCCGGCGGGCCGACGACCGGCACCCGCACGGGCTCGGCGCGCCGCGCGCTCGCGAGCACGTCCTTGATCCCGGCGGCGGTGAGCCGCAGCAGGGCGCCCGGACCCGCGTAGCCCACGATGTTCACGACCGCGATGGCACCGTCCATCGCCGGCGCCTGCGCGATCGCGCCGGCCATCCGCGGATCGGCCGCCGCGACCTCGACGACGTGCCCGCCCGCGTACGAGGAGCCCCAGACGACGATGCGCTCCGGGTCGACGCCGTCTCGCTCCCGCGCGTAGGTGACCGCGGCGGCGAAGTCGGCGTGCTGGCGCTGCGCGTCGAGGAGCTGGCGCGGCTCGCCGTCGCTCTCGCCGAAGTGCCGGTAGTCGAACGCGAGCGCGTGCAGCCCGGCCTGCGCGAAGCGCTCGGCGAACGGGACGAGGCCGGAGTCGACCGTGCCGCCGAAGCCGTGTCCGAGCACGATGCACGGCCGGCGCCCGTCGGGCCCGGCGAACGCGTCGTCGCCGCCTGAGCCGTCGAAGAACTGCCCGACGCAGCGCACGCCGCCGCTCGTGAACGTGATGCGCTCGCTCATGCCCCGACCGCCTCGATGACCTTCGCCCGGCCGGCGACGTCGCGGCCGGTCTTGTCGCCGCGCTGCGCCCGCTCCTGCCCGTTGGGGATCGAGCGCGTCAGCAGCTCGTGCTGGAACGAGTACCACTCGAGCTGCATCGTGTGGCGCGGCTTCTCCGTGAAGTGCCCGGTGTGGAACTCCTCGTCGCGCGCGATCTCCTCGCGCATCTCGTCGCGCGGCGGCGGCGCCCAGTCGCCCGACAGCCACCGCGCCGCGACCTTCGACTGCAGCTCGGCGAACGGGAAGATCGTGGGGATCGGCTGGCCGAGCCCGACCCAGGCGACGTCGTCGAAGTCGGGGTGGAGCATCCGCTTGTAGAGCGAGAGCTTGTTGTCCTTGATGTCGAGGAACGACGGGTCGAAGAACGGGAAGCTGATGTCGTAGCCCGTGGCGTAGACGATCGCGTCGATCTGCTCGGTCGTGCCGTCGGTGAACGTGACGCTGTCGCTGTGCAGCTCCCGCACGTCGGGCTTGCCCACCGCGTCGCCGGCGCCGAGGCGGCCGAGCAGCTCGCTCGACACCGTCGGGTGCGCGTCGAGGAACTTGTGGTTGGGCGTCGGCAGCCCGAAGTCCTCCATCTTCCCGGAGAAGATCCGGGGGAGGATCGCGCCCATCTTGCGCTGCAGCCCGATGGGCAGGCGCGGGTTGGTCTTGACGACCTGGTCGGCGGGCTTGCCGAAGATGTACTTCGGAACGACGTACGCGCCGGAGCGGGTGCTGAGGTACACCGTGTCCGAGACGGTCTTGCGCGCGAGCTCGGAGACGATGTCGACCGCGCTGTTGCCGATGCCGACGACGAGCACGCGCTTGCCGTTCAGGTCGATCGGCGTCGTCGGGTCGACGTAGTCGTGCGAGTGGATCGTCGGGCCGTCGAACGTGCCGGGGAAGCTCGGGTAGCGCGGCTTCCAGTGGTGGCCGTTGCAGACGAGCAGCGCGTCGAAGGCGTGCTCGGTCCCGTCCTCGAGCGTGATGCGCCAGCCGCCCTGCGGGTTGCGCTCGGCCCGTTGCACGCGCGTGTTGAAGCGGATGTGCTCGCGCAGCCCGAACGCGTCGGCGTAGTCGCGCAGCCACTCGAAGATGTGCGTGTGGTGCGGGTAGTCGGGATAGCGGTCGGGCATCGGGAAGTCGCGGAACGAGATCGACGGCTTGGAGATGTCGATGTGGAGCGACTTGTACGCCGACGACGCGCCGTTGGGGTTGCCGAAGTACCAGTTCCCGCCGATGTCGTCGGAGGCCTCGAAGCACGTGTAGGGGACGCCGAAGTCCCCGAGCGCCTTGCCCGCGGTGAGCCCGCTTACCCCAGCGCCGATGATGCACACGTTCGGCATGTCCGCCATCTGTCCCGACTCCTCCTCTTGACCTGCGGCGGACGCTACCGGGCCTCGGGTGCTCCCGTTTCCGGTTTGGCGCGACCGACCGCGCCGGCCACGACGTTGGCCAGGCCGACTAGGCCGACGATCAGCGCGTAGGTGCGCGCCTCCTCGATGACCTCGGGCCACTGCTGCGCGAGCGCGAGCAAGACGCCGGCGGCGGCGATCGTGGCCGTGAGGCCGAGCGCGTCGACGGCGAAGCCGCGCCGTGACAGCAGGACGCCTGCCGTTGCTCCGATGCCAGCGCCCGCGAGGTACAGGCCCGCGAAGTCGAGGTCGGGCCGGCCCTTCTGCGCCCACACGACCGCCGCTCCCCAGCCGACGAGCACGGTCGCGGTCGCCCAGTAGCCGCCGCGCTTGCCGCCGACCGCGGCGGCAGCGAGGTAGATGAGCCCGATCCCGAGGGGGACCATGTAGAAGCGGTCGATCTCGGTTCCGGCGACGAGCGCGAAGATCACCGCGCCGGCCAGCATGACGAGGCCCTGCTTGATGCGCAGGTCCGGCGGTCGATGTTCGGTGGCGGGCTCGTTCATCGTCGTCCTCCGTGTCGTGCGGCCAGCACCGCGTCGATGCTCGGCCGATCCTCGGGTCCCTGGCTGCGGTGCACCCAGGTGATACGTCCCTCGGCGTCGACGAGGACGTCCCCACCCAGCTGGAGCGCGTCGTCCTCGAGCATCTCAGGTCGGCGGCCTCGCGCGAGCAGTCGCGCGTACGCGATCCAGACGCGAGGGGAGAGCCAGACCCGTGCGGTCGAGGCGCGGTCGAACCCGAACGCCGCGTACGCCGCGCGCTCGACGTCGCTCAGCAGGGTCGCGCCCTCGAGGTCGACGCGCTCGCGGTAGAGCGCCAGCTGCTCGGGCCGGGCGAACGAGACGACGACGACCTGGGCCTCGAGGCGCTTCCGCTGGCTCAGCACCTCCACGAGGTGCTCACGGCACGGCAGTCAGGCCAGGTGCCGCAGGAAGATCAGCAGGGCGTGCTCTCCGCGGAACGTCGTCAGCGACGCCGGCCGGCCGTCGGCGTCGAGCAGCGCGACGTCCGGGAGGGCGTCTCCGGGGGAGAGGGTCATGCCGCCACCGTCGCGGTCGCGGCAAGGGAGTCGACCGCCGCGTCGGCGGCGGCCAGGAGCCGCTCGCGTGACGTCCCCGCGTGTCCAAGGGCCTCGATCCCGCGCGCGATCGCGAGGACCATGTCCGCGACCGCCTGCGGGTCGGCCTCCGGGTCGATGTCGCCGGCCGACAGCGCGCGCTCGACGGTTGGCCGCAGCGAGGAGGCGAGCGCGTCGAAGGCGTCGGCGACGCGGTGCGCGACCTCCTCGTCCTGGTTCGACAGCTCCGCGGTCGCACTCGTGAGCATGCAGCTGGGGGAGCCGTCGGTGCTCGCGCGCGCGATCTGCGAGAGGTAGTCGCGCAGGACGTCGATGGCCGGCTCGTCCTCGTCGAGCGCAGACGCCGCGGTCGTGGGGGCCCTGATCCCCGTGTACTGATCGAGCGCAGCGAGGTAGAGCCCGTGCTTGCTGCCGTAGGCGCCGTAGAGGCTGCCCTTCCCGAGCCCGGTCGCCTCCGTGAGCTCCTGCAGGGAGGCGCCCGCGTACCCGCGGCGCCGGAACACCCCGGCCGCGGCCCGCAGCACCGTCTGCTCGTCGAACTCCCGTGATCGCGCCATCGCTGACACAGCATACCGTTTCTTGACCGCGCGGTACGGAAACCTGCTATTGTGTACCGCATGGTCCAGAACAAGTCTTCCTCCACAGCAGTGCTCGACGGCCCCCGTGAGCTCGAGGGCAAGCGCGTTGTACTCACCGGCGGATCGCGCGGCATCGGCGCCGCGATCGCCGAGCGCCTGCTCGCCGACGGCGCGCTCGTCGTCACCACGGCGCGGACCGCGCCGGCCGAGACGCCCGACGGGCTCGAGTTCGTGACCGGCGACGTCCGGACGCCCCGAGGCATCCAGGCGATCGCCGACGCCGCGATCGAGCACCTCGGCGGCGTCGACGTCGTCGTCAACAACGCGGGAGCGGCGCGCGCCTATCCCGCCGGCTCGCTCGCGATCGAGCCGGACGAGTGGCAGGACGCGCTCGACGTCAACTTCCTGGCGGCGGTCCGCCTCAACGCCGCGCTGGCGCCGCGGATGATCGAGCAGGGCAGCGGGGCCATCGTCAACATCGCCTCGAGTGCCGCGTTCGACGTCCCGGGCCCGATGCTCCACTACGGGGCCGCCAAGGCCGCCCTCATCGCCTACTCCAAGGGGCTTGCGACCGAGCTCGCGCCGCACGGCGTCCGCGTGAACACGATCACGCCCGGACACGTGGCGAGCCCCGGTGCCGACGAGGTGCGCGAGGGTCTCGCGACCGCGTTCGGCATCACCGTCTCGGACATCCACGCCACGGTCCCGATCGGCCGCATCGGGCGCGGAGACGACATCGCCGAGGCGGTCGCCTACCTGGTCTCCGACCGCGCCGCGTACGTGGCCGGGGCGAACCTCGTCGTCGACGGGGGAGAGCAGCGCCGCCCGTAGCGTGCGCGTCCACGCATCGGCGCCCGGATTCAAGCGTGGGCGTAGGGCGTCGATGCAGGACGGACACCAGAGCAGGTGCTCCGCGGATCAATCACCCTCGTCGCGAGGCGGGTCCGCATAGCCACGGGACTCCAGCCGGAGTTCGCCGGGCCTCCGTCGCGGAGTCTGCTCATCTCTCAGGGAGGACACTCGATGTCCCGTCCCACTCATCTCAGCCGTGCGGAGCGCGTCGGCATCGCCCTCCTCGTCGGCCTCGCGCTCGCCGCGGCTCCGACGGCCGCGCAGGCGGCCACCATCGACCTCGCGACCGCCCGGCCGTTCGCCGTGCTCGGCGGGTCCTCGGTGACCAACGCGGGCCCGTCGGTCCTCAACGGCGACCTCGGCGTCTCGCCGGGCACCTCGCTCGTCGGCTTCGGGCCGCCCGCCGTCGTCAACGGCGTCACCCACCAGACCGACGGCGTCGCCGACGGCGCCCAGGCGGACCTGACCACCGCGTACAACACCGCTGCGGGCGAGCCGTCGGACACCGATCTGACGGGTCAGGACCTCGGCGGCCTCACGCTCACCCCCGGCACCTACACCTTCGCGAGCTCCGCGCAGCTCACCGGCGCGCTGACGCTCGACGGCCTCGGCAACCCCGCGGCGCGGTTCGTCTTCCAGATCGGCTCGGCGCTCACTACCGCGTCCGCGAGCGCCGTGACGCTCGTCAACTCGGCCTCGCCGTGCAACGTGTTCTGGCAGATCGGGAGCTCGGCGACCCTCGGGTCGACCACCGCGTTCCAGGGGAACCTGATGGCGCTGCAGGACGTCTCGCTCAACAGCGGCGCCTCGGTCGTCGGCCGCGTGCTCGCCAAGCGCGACATCACCCTGATCGACAACCGGATCGACCAGGATCCGTGCGACGCCGTGACCACGACGCCGACCGGTGGCGGGACGACGACCGGCGGCGGCGGCGGCGACGGCGGCACGGCCACGACCGGTGGGGGATCGGGCGGCGGTGGCGCCGGCGTGACGCCGGCCCCGGACGGTGGTGCCCAGCCCCTGAGCGTCGCCGGACCGCCCCTGACGGCGGTCCCGTCGGGCTCGGCGACGCTGCGGCGCACGCCCGGCGCGGTGTGCACCGACGGGTTCCGCGCGACCGTGCGCGGCAGCCAGATCAGCCGCGTGGTCTTCAGCATCGACGGGCGCCGCATCGGCAGCCGGACCGGCTCGCCGTTCTCGGTCTCGACCCGCGCGCGGCCCGGGCGGCACGTCGTGACCGCGCGCGTGACGTTCCGCGACGGCACGCAGGCGAGGACCCTGCGGCTGCCGTACCGCGCGTGCGCAGCCGCGGTCCGGCGCCCGCGCCGCGGGCCGTCGCAGTTCACCGGATGAGCCGCGTGCTCGCGCTGGCGTTCGTCGCGGCCCTCGGGGTTGCGGCGCCCGCCGGCGCGGCTCCGCCTGCTGAGGTCCAGCGGCTCGCCGAGATCCTCGACTCGCACGTCGCGCACACCGCACCGCGACCGGATGCGCGCACGGTCACGACGGTGTCTCCGCGCCGTCCGCTCACCGGGGTGCGCACCGTGCTTCCCGTGATCCGCTCGGCACGCGGGGGACGCTGGCTCCAGGTGCGCCTGCCGGGGCGCCCAAGCGGTCGCACGGGGTGGATCGCCGCGCGCGGGACGCGGCGCACGTCGACCGAGTGGCACATCGTGGTCCGGCTGAAGACCCGCCGGGTCACCGTCTACCGCGATGGCCGCGTGGCACGCCGGTTCCGTGCCGTCGTGGGCGCTGCCGCCACGCCGACGCCTGTCGGCCGCTCGTTCGTCGAGGAGGCGGTGAAGCTGTCGCGCCACGCGAGCGGCGCGCCGTACGCGCTGGCGACGGGCGCCCGTTCCTCCGTCCTGCAGTCGTTCGCGGGCGGCCCCGGCCAGATCGCGCTGCACGGCGTCGGCAACCTGCCGAGCAGGCTCGGCACCGCGGCGTCGCACGGCTGCGTCCGGCTCAGCGGGCGAGCGATCACCTGGCTGGCGCGCCGGATCGGCAGCGGAGTGCCCATCACCGTCGTTCGCTGACCGCGCTCTCTTACGGACTCTCGCCGCTCTATAACGATATGTCGCTATAGTGTCGGGACAGAGCAACCGAAGGAGTCGCGAAGATGCGACACGCACGACCCTGCGGCCCCGGCCGCGGAGCACACGTAGGACACGCGGGACCGTTCGTCATGGCGATGGCCGGCCACCGCGGCGGCGGACCCGCCGGCCCGTGGGGCTGGGGCGGATTCGGACCGGGCTCGGGCATGGGCCTCGGGCGCGGCGGACCGCACCACCGCGGCCGTCGCTCGCGCGGTGACGTCCGCGCGGCGATCCTGCTCCTCCTCGACGAGGAGCCGCGCAACGGCTACAGCGTCATGCAGGAGGTCGAAGAGCGCAGCTCCGGCGCGTGGCGCCCGAGCTCGGGCTCGATCTACCCGGCGCTGTCGCAGCTCGAGGACGAGGGGCTCATCGCTCCCGCCGAGGGCGAGCAGGGCAAGGCGTTCGCGCTGACCGACGCCGGCCGCGAGCACGTGGCCGAGCACCGCGAGCGGTGGGGCGTCCCGTGGGAGACGGCGACGGAGGGCATGCCCGACGGCATGCAGGAGCTGCGCCGCGCAGGCGGGCAGCTCGGCATGGCGAGCATGCAGGTGGCCCAGACGGGTGACCCGCAGCTCATCGCCGGAGCGAGGCAGATCCTCGACGACGCGCGCAGGGCGCTGTACCGCCTGCTCGCGGGCGACGACGAGAAGTAGGAGCGGCCGCTATCCCCTCGTGAACTCCGCGATCGGCTCGTCGGTCTCGACGATGTAGGTCGAGAGCATCTGGCCCGTCTCGGGGCCGAGGTCGGTGGCGTTGTGGGGTGTCCTCGGTGGCATCAGGAACGGGTCTCCGGCGTTCAGCACGAGGGTCGGCCGGCCGAGGACCTCCATCTGGACGCGGCCGGCGAGGATGTAGCCGACCTCCTCTCCCGGGTGCTGGTGCCAGCCCGACTCGACGCCCGCCGGGATCTCGGTCAGTACCTGGACGATCTCCCTTCCGGGGATCGAGGATGCGCTGTGCTGGAGCTCGGTTCGCTTGAGCTTCCCCGCGAGGTCGTCGCGGGCTCCGGCGGTCGTCGGTTCGGGCGTCATCGGCCGCTCAGGCTTCCGCGAGCGCGTCGGCGCTGGCCGCCTCGCGGATGAGCTCGACGGTCTCGGAGACGTGCGACATGCCCACGACGTGCGAGGCGCCGGCGATCTCGACCGTGCGCTTCGCCGAGACGCGGTCGGCCATGATCTGGTGCGCGCCTCCGGGGATGTTCCGGTCCTCGCTGCCGAAGATGAACCAGCTCGGCACAGAGCGCCACAGCGGCTCCTGCGCGGGCGACGGCTCGCCCAGCGCGGACTCCGCGATCGGGCGCTGCGTCACGGCCATGAGCCGCGACACGTCGGCGGGCAGGTCCTCGCAGAACTGGTGGTGGTACTTGTCCTGCGCGATGTAGGTGTCGCGCCCGCCGGCGGCGAGCGAGACGAACTCGAGGGTCGGCCCGAGCGTGCCGCCGGGGGCGAGGCCCGACGCGTCGGCGCAGCTCTCGCCGGGGTTGAGCGCGTAGGCGGCGACGAACACCAGCGCGGTGATCTGGCCGGCATCCGCGGGGACGTTCGTGATCACGGCACCGCCGTAGGAGTGCCCGACGAGGACGACCGGGCCTTCGATGCTGCGGATGAGATCGGTGAGGTCGGCGGCGTCCGAGGCGACCCCGCGCAGCGGCACGGCCCACGCGATGACCCGATGACCGTCGTCGAGCAGCGGCCCGATCGCGTCGTTCCAGCTCGAGGACTCGGCGTAGGCGCCGTGGATGAGGACGATGGTGGGCTTCATGTCGTCAACCCTCCATCTCGCCCCGGCCCGCCGCCAGACCCGCAGGCCCGAGACCGGTCCTCCGGCTAGCCCTACCCTCAGCCGGCCTGTGCCGTGGGAGGATGGATCGCCATGGTGCGCTCGGTGCTCATCGTCGACGACGATCTCTCGTTCCGGCACCTCGCCGCCCGGGTCCTGACGTCATGGGGCCACGACGTCGTCGGACAGGCGGGCACTGCCGCCGAGGCGCTCGCACGTGCCGGCGATCTGCGCCCCGACGCGGTCCTCGCCGACATCGGCCTGCCCGATGGCGACGGCTTCGAGCTCACGCGCGACCTTCTCGCGCTGCCGGCGCCGCCGCGCGTCGTGCTGATCTCGTCGGACTCCGACGCGGCCAACGGCCCGGCGGCGGCGAGGGTCGGGGCGATGGGGTTCGTGCCGAAGGACCACCTGACGTCGGTCGTGCTGCAGCGGCTCATCGACGGGACGCAGGCAGCGTGACGACCCGGGAGCGCCCCGCGCTGCGGGTCGTCATCGCCGACGACGACGTCCTCCTGCGCGAGGGCATCGCGCGGCTCCTCGCCGAGGCGGGGCTCGAGGTCGTCGCGCAGGCGGCCGACGCCGAGGACCTGCTGCGCAAGGCACTCGCGCACGAGCCCGACGTCGCGATCGTCGACGTCCAGATGCCTCCGCGGCACGAGGACGACGGGCTCGTCGCTGCGCTCGAGCTGCGCCGTCGCCTGCCGGACACCGGTGTGCTCGTCCTGTCGCAGTTCTCCGAGGCGTCGTATGCGCTGCAGCTCGTCGGCGACCGCGCTGCCGGCGTCGGCTACCTGCTCAAGGAGCGGGTAGGCGACGTGGCGGCGTTCGTCGACGCGATCGAGCGGGTCGCCGCCGGCGGCAGCGCGCTCGACCCCGAGGTCGTCAGTCGCATGGTCGGCCGCCAGCGCCTCGATGACCCGCTCGCGAAGCTCACGCCCCGCGAGCACGCCGTGCTGGCGAGCATGGCCGAGGGGAAGTCCAACAGCGGGATCGCGCGGGCGCTCAGCGTCACCGACGCGGCGGTCGAGAAGCACGTGACCGCGATCTTCCGCAAGCTCGGGCTCGGCCTCGAGAGCGCCGAGCATCGTCGCGTCCGCGCCGTCCTGGCGTTCCTGCGCGGAGGCGGAGACGCCGTGCGGGCAGAGGGGAGAGGCGTGCGTGGCGGCCTCGGAGGCTGATCGGGCGGACGAAGGAGCCGACGCCTGGACGATTGAATCGCTCCGGGCCGTGGCCGACGAGCAGGCGGCGCTGCGCAGGGTCGCCGAGCTCGTTGCTCACGGCGTGGCGAAGGAGGAGCTCTTCGCCACGGTCGCGGCCGAGGCGTCGGCGCTCATCGGCGGCGAGGCGACCACGCTCCTGCGCTTCGATGGCGACGGCTGCGCGACGGTCGTCGCGACCTGCGGCGGCCGGGCCCCGGTGGGCGCCCGGTTCCCGGTGTCGCCGAGCGACGAGAGCACCCCCGCGACGATCCTGAGGACCGGCAGGCCGGCGCGCGTCGACGACCACGGCTCGGTCGACCGGCCGGAGTACGAGCAGCAGTTCCGGGTCAAGTCGAGCGTCGGGGCGCCGGTCGTCGTCGAGGACCGGGTGTGGGGGATGCTCGGCGCGACCACGCCCGACCGGCTGCTTCCGGTCGCCTCCGAGCAGCGGCTCCAGCAGTTCACCGAGCTCATCGCCGCCGCGCTGGCCAACGCCCAGGCGCGCGCGGACGTCCAGCGGCTCGCCGACGAGCAGGCCGCGCTGCGCCGCGTCGCCGAGCTCGTCGCGCGCGCCGGACCTCCGGAGGAGGTCTTCGAGGCGGTGACCGCCGAGGCGAGAGCCGCTACCGGCGGGCACGCCACGGCGCTGGGGCGCATCGACGGCGACTCCGTCTTCGTCGTCGCGACGGTGGGCGACAGCCCCGCTCAGGCGGGAGCGACGTTCCCGGTCGTGGGGAGCATCTCCGAGATCGTCCGCGAGACCGGAGGAGCCGTGCGGGTCGACGACTACTCGACCATGCCGAACGCTCCCTACGCCGACGAAAACGAGCTGATGGCCGCGCTCGCCGTGCCCGTCACGGTCGCCGGGCGGCTGTGGGGCGTGCTCATCACCAAGTCGCTCGACGGACCGCTGCCGCGCGGCACCGAGCACCGGCTGCAGCAGTTCGCCGACCTCGTCTCGTTCGCGATCGCCAACGCGCACCACCGCGCGCAGCTCACGGCGTCGCGCGCGCGTGTCGTGGCCACCGCGGACGCGACGCGCAGGCAGCTCCAGCGCGACGTCCACGACGGCGCGCAGCAGCGCCTCGTCCAGACCGTCATCACGCTCAAGCTCGCGCGCGCGGCGCTCGGCGACGAGGAGGGCCCGGCGGCCGCGCTGATCGACGAGTCGCTCGAGCACGCCGGCCGGGCGGCCGAGGAGCTGCGCGACCTCGTCCGCGGCATCCTGCCCGCGGCGCTCAGCCGCGGCGGGCTGCGCGCCGGCGTCGAGTCGCTGATCGAGGGGCTGCCGCTGCCCGTGCTCGTGGACGTCGACGTGCCGCGGCTGCGGCCCGACGTCGAGACCACCGCGTACTTCGTGGTCGCCGAGGCGCTGACCAACGTCGTCAAGCACGCCGGCGCGAGCCGCGCGAACGTGCGCGTGACCCTCGCCGGCCAGACGCTCGAGGTGCTCGTCAGCGACGACGGGCGCGGCGGCGCCGAGGTGGGCGGCGGGTCGGGTCTGACCGGGATCCTCGATCGCGTCGAGGCCGCCGACGGCACGCTGACCATCGCGAGCACGGCCGGCGCGGGCACGACCGTCCACGCGTCCCTGCCGCTGGTGGTAGGGCCGACCGGAGGACCGGGCTCGGGCTAGCGGGCCTGGCGCCGTCGCGGCCTGGGGCGGAGACTGGCCAGACCGACTCGAGGAGCGTCCATGACCGCCGGAGCCACGCCATCATCCGCACCGACCGCCGGCCTGCCCGGCTTCGCGGGCTTCGAGGCGCGCGAGATCCCCACGTCGCGCGGCGCGGTGCACGCCGTCGTCGGAGGCAGCGGCCCGCCGCTCCTGCTGCTGCACGGCTACCCGGAGTCGCACCTCATGTGGCACGGCTGCGCGCAGCGCCTGGCGGAGCGGCACACCGTCGTGGCGACCGACCTCGCCGGCTACGGCTCCTCGTTCCGGCCGAACCCGACGCCCGACCACGCCGCGCACGGCAAGCGCGCGCTCGCCCAGGACCAGGTCGAGGCGATGGGGGAGCTCGGCTTCGACCGGTTCGCCGTCGCCGGGCACGACCGCGGCGGCCGCGTCGCGTACCGGATGGCGCTCGACCACCCCGACCGCGTCGAGCGCGCCGCGGTGCTCGACGTCGTCCCGACCGGAACCGTGTGGGCCCAGGCGGACGCCGCCTTCGCGCGGGGCTACTGGCACTGGGCGTTCCTCGCGCAGCCCGCGCCGCTGCCCGAGCGCCTGATCGGCGGCGACCCGCAGGCCTTCTTCGACCTGCACGTCCGCGCGGGCATGGGCCTCGGCCGCGCCCCCGGCCGCTACCCCGCCGAGGTCATGGAGGCCTACCGCCGCGCCCTCGACGATCCCGCGGCGGTCGAGGCGGTCTGCGAGGACTACCGCGCCGGGGCGACGATCGACGTCGAGCACGACGAGGCCGACCGCGAGGCCAGGCGGACGATCGCCTGCCCGCTGCTCGTCCTGTGGGCGCAGAAGGGAGCGCTGCCACGCTTCTACCCCGACGTCCTCGACGTCTGGCGGCCGTGGGCGCCGGACGTCAGCGGCGGCGCGATCGACGCCTCCCACTTCCTCGCCGAGGACGAGCCGGACGAGACGGCGACGGCCCTGCTGGCGTTCCTCGCGTAGCGCGCGGTCCAAGTACCTGGACGCACGTCCGATAGCGCACCGGATTCAGGGGCCATAGGTTCTCGTCGTTCCCTGAAACCACCCCGGAGAGGAGCTCACCGTGGCCGGCACGACTTGGCGCTAGTCGCCTTGGAGACGTGACGGGCTCGTGCGCCTTCGTGCGCATGAGCTCCTCCGTCCCCCCGATGCTCCGTACCTCCACCGACCTCCTCCGTCACCGCGACCTCCGGCTGTTCTTCGCCGCCTGGGCCGCGTCGTCGATCGGCGCGGGTGCCGGGTACGTCGCCCTCCTCTTCGCGGTCGAGCAGCAGTTCGGCGCGGGCTACGCCCTCGGCGCCGTCATGCTCGCCCAGTTCGCTCCGGCGATGCTCTTCGGCCTCGCGCTCGGCGCCCAGGTCGACCGCCGCTCGCGCCGTCGCTGCGCGCTCGTCGCCGACGCGCTCGGCGCCGTCGCCCTCGCCGCCCTCGCCTTCGCGGGCCCGCTGCCGCTCGTGATCGTGCTGGCCGCCGTCGCGGGGATCGGCCAGGCGGTGGGCGGCCCTGCGCACATGGCGCTGCTGCCGCGGCTCGCGGGCGACGATCGCCTTGCGCCGGCGACGACGCTGTACGGCGTCATCGACGAGGCCGGCTACCTCGCCGGGCCGCTTCTCGCCGCCGGCGTCCTCGTGCTCGCCGGCCCCGAGGTCCTGCTCCTGGCCAACGCGGCGACGTTCCTCGTCTCCGGCGTCGTGCTCGCGCGGCTGCCGCACGACGCGCCCGTGCCCGCCACCGCCGGCGCCGACGGACTGGTGGAGAAGCCGTCGAGCCGCGAGGCGCTGCGCCTGCTCCGGACGCTCCCGGCCGCGGGGATCGTCCTTGCCGCCTCGTCGGCCGCGGTGCTCTCGGTCGCGCTGACGAACGTCGGCAAGGTCGGGTTCACGACCGGGGACCTCGGCGGGGGAGGCAGCTCGCTCGGGCTGATCATCGCGCTGATGGCCGCGGGCACGCTCGTCGGCTCGGTCTCGTCGGCGACGACCGACCGGACCTTCCGCCTGCGCTACGTCGCCGGCCTGCTCGCGATGGGCACCGGCCTCCTCGTCGCGGTGGGGACTCCGTTCCTGCCGCTCGTCCTCGCCGGTCTGCTCGTGTGCGGGTGGGGCAACGGCGCCGCGCTGACCCACGAGCGGCTCATCCTCCAGCACGAGGTCCCCGACGACGCGAAGGGCCGCATCTTCGGGCTGCGCAAGTCGCTCGTGGCCTGGGCGTTCTGCGGCGGCTACGCGATCACCGGCCCGCTCGCCGCGGCCGGGGGTGGCCGGCTGCTCCTCCTCGTCGCCTCGGCCGCCGCGCTCGTGGCGGCCGCCTACGCCGGGCGTCGGCTCCTCGCCGGGCAGGGCGCCGGGATCCAGCCGTACATCCGCGGGCGCCTGGGGTTCGCGGTCCGGATCGACCAGTAGCGCCACGTCAGCGTCCCGTCGCTGTTGGGGTCGCAGCGCGTGATCTCGTCGACCTTCGCGGCGGGCGTCCCGACGCGGACCATCCCGCGGGCGATGCCACCGACGAACACCGAGGTCGTGTTCGACGAGAAGTAGACGATGTTGCCGAACAGGGGCTTGGCGTCGTACTCCGTGACCGTGTTGAGCTTCCCGCTCGACAGGCGCGCATGCGCGACGGCGCCGACCCGCGGGTTCGGCAGGGGCCGCAGCCGGCCTCGCTCGGGCCCCTTCGGCCCGCACCCGGTGCCGCGCTGGCGCCGGAACGCGGCACGGGCCGCCCGTCCCGCGGGTGTGCTCGCGTCGACGGCGGCGATGTCGAGGAAGCCCTGCGTGCCTGACGCGGGAGCCGAGCGCGCGATGATCTGGACGAGCGTGAACCGGCGCTGCTGGCGGAAGTCGGCGGCGCATCCGCGCCCGCGGACGTTCACGACGCCGGCGCGGTAGCGGGTCCCGCCGAGCGTCAGCAGGCCGAACCGCCCGCGGACGATCTCGAGGCTGGCGTGCTGCTGCCCCAGCGAGTCGACGAGCGGCCAGCGCGCGGCGCCGTCGGCGGCCGGGTTCGGGGCGAGCGAGTCGATCCGCTTGCTGATCGTCACCTCCGATCCGTGCCGCGCCCGCCAGCCGCGGCGGCTGAGGTCCGGCGTCCCGTGCTTGCCGAGCCGGCAGTCGACGACGCGGTAGCCCGACGGCTGCTCGCAGCGGACCCGCTTCGACCCGCTCGAGGCCGCGTCGGACGATTGCATCACGGCGAGGACGCCCGCGGCCAGGATCAGGCACCTCGTCGCGCAGCGCATGCGAGGGGAACGCGTACGCGCCCCTCAGGTAGCGGTCGTTGACGCTCGGCCCGGCTCCCGGATGCTCGGCGCGCGCGGCGGGGTACAGGGTCGGCCATGCGTTGGAAGCGTGGAGGCCCGACCCCCGACGTCATCGACCAGCGCGGCCGCTCCGGCGGTCGCCGCGGCGGCGGCATGCCGATCCCGATGGGCCGCGCCGGCGGAGGGCTCGGCCTCGTCGGCGTCCTGATCGTCATCGCGTTCCAGGTGCTCGGGGGCGGGGGAGGCGGAGGCGGCTTCGCGATCGACCAGCCGCTGGGCGACGTCGCGTCCCCGCAGGCGGGCGCCGACCCCATCCCCGCGTCGCAGGATCCCGACAAGGACCTCCGGGACTTCAGCGCGTACGTGTTCACCGACGCGCAGCAGCGCTGGCAGACGATCTTCCGCGAGGAGGGCCGCCCGTACGAGCGGGCGAAGCTCGTCCTCTTCCGCGACGAGGTGACCACCGGAGGCTGCGGCAGCGCGTCGTCGGCGGTCGGCCCGTTCTACTGCCCCGCGGACCAGCGCGTGTACCTCGACCTGTCCTTCTACCGCGACATGGAGCGTCAGCTCGGGGCGTCGGGGGACTTCGCGTGGGCGTACGTCATCGCCCACGAGGTGGGCCATCACGTCCAGCGCCTGCTCGGGACGTCCGGCGAGGTCGACCGTGCGCAGCGCGCGGACCGCGACCGGGCCAACGAGCTGTCGGTGCGCCAGGAGCTCCAGGCCGACTGCTACGCCGGCGTCTGGGCGCGCGGCGTGTTCGAGGCCGGCCAGCTCGAGTCGGGCGACGTCGAGGAGGCGTTCCGCGCCGCCGAGGCCGTCGGCGACGACCGCCTCCAGGCCAACGCCGGCCGGACCGTCAACGAGGAGACGTTCACGCACGGCTCGTCCGAGCAGCGACGCCGCTGGTTCGACAGCGGTCGCAAGGCCGGCGATCCGGGCAGCTGCGACACGTTCTCCGCCGACGACGTCTGACCGGCGTGGGAGCGCGCGTCCGTGGCGGGTAGCGCGCGCGGCTCCACGCGGATGACAGACTGCCGCGCCAGTGGTTCCTGCGTCCGGAGACAGCGAAGACGGCCGTGGCATCAGCCGCCGCGAGGTGCTGGCCGCGGGCGCCGTCGTGGGCGCGTCGCTGGCCGTCGGGGTCCCTCGCGCTCGGGCCGCCGCGCCGGTCCTGACCCGGCTAGACTTCCGCTCGCTCGGCGACGGCGACGGCTGGCCCGGCTGGACGTGTCCGAGCGTCGCCAACCTGCGGCGCGCCGGCGGCGAGGGGCTGCTCGAGGCCGGGACCGACATCTTCCCGCACGACCCGCGTCCGGTCGCGTTCGCCGTCGACCGCCGGTTCCGCGACGGCGAGGTCGTCGCGGCGGTGACCCGCGTCGGGGCGGGAGCCGGGCTCGTGCTGCGCCGCGTCGGGCCGCGCGACCTCTACGCCGCAATCGTCGACGCCGAGGCCGGCGCGCTCGTGATCGTGCGCCGCCACGGGATCGAGGTGACCGAGCTCGCGCGTGTGCCGATGCAGGACGCCGAGGGGCCGCTGCGCCTGTCCTTCCGCGCCTCCGGCGTGCGGCCGACGCTGCTCGAGGCGGTCGCGGAGCCCGGGTCCGGCGGCCGGGTCGTGGTGGGTGCGAGCGACGGCGCCGAGGCGTTGCAGCGGGCGGGAGACGCGGGCGTGCTCGCCACCGCGCGCACGCTGTTCCCGAGCTCCGGGCCGCCGGTGCTCCCCGCGCTCGGCAACGCCCACCTGCTGCCGTACGGCGTGCAGGAGGGACAGGCGGTTCTCGGGACGCCGGCGGGGGAGGCGGTCATCGGCGAGATCCGCCGGCGCTCGACGGCCGTCTTCGCGGAGATCGTCGTGCGCTCGGCCCAGCGACCGCAGCCGACGGCGCCCTCCGTGCTGGCCGCGACGACCGGCGTTCCCGCGCTCGGCGGCGCGCGCGTGCGGGTGGCGACCGACGTGCCGGCGCGGGTCCGCGTCGAGGTCTCAGAGACCGCGGACTTCCGCCGCTCGCGGACGTTCGACGCCGGGCCGACCGGATCGTTCGACGCCGTCCTGCCGTCGCTGCGGCGGCTCACGCCGGGCCGGACCGTCTTCTGGCGCGCACGGGCGGTCCGCGCCGGGAGCGAGACCGTCGGCCCGGTCCGCAGCTTCCGGGTCCTGCCCGGCCGCAACAGCCGGGCGCCGGCACGCATCGCCGTCGCGTCGTGCGCGACCCAGTTCGGCCCGGCGTTCGACGAGCTCGCGCGGAGGCGCCCCGACGCGTTCGTGTGGCAGGGCGACCTCAACTACGCCGACACGCTCGGACCGCTCGCGCAGACGATGAGCGGCTACGCCGGCGTGTGGCGGGAGTTCCTGGCGAACCCGCGGATGGAGGACCTCCTCGGCCGCGCGAGCTTCGTCGCGCAGCGCGACGACCACGACTACGGGCTGCAGGACGCGAACGCCGAGACGCTCGTCCCGTGGGGGCTCGCGCCGTGGGATGCGCTCGTGGAGCCGCGGCCGTTCGTCCGCTTCACCGCGGGCGTCGCCGAGGTCTGGGTGCTCGACCAGCGCCAGTTCAAGACCGATCCGTCGGCGCCCGACGACGAGAGCAAGACGCTCCTCGGGGCGGCGCAGCGCGACTGGCTGCTGCGCACGCTCGCGGCGTCGCCGGCGGCGTTCAAGGTCGTGTGCTCGCCGTGCACGCTGGCGCCGCTGCCGGCGAACGCCCGCGACGGAAGCTGGGCGGCCGGCTACACGCACGAGCGCGACTTGATCCTGCGGCACGTCGCCGACCACGTCCGCGGCACGACGATCTTCGTCACCGGCGACACCCACTGGACGCTCGCCTACGAGTCCGGCGGGCTCTTCGAGGTCCGCCCGTGCCCACTCGGGATCCCGACGCCGAACGACATCACCATCACCGACCCGAACGCGGCCGAACGCGCCCGCGAGCAGCCGGGCGTCCTGTACGCCGACGACGAGCGAAGCCACTTCTGCCTGCTCGACGTCTCCGTCGACGAGGCCGATGCGAACCTCACGGTCAGCCTCGTCCGCGAGGACGGAGCCGTCGCGTTCGAGCGAACGTTCCGAGAGCCCATCCCGCCGCTCCCACGGCCGCGCCGCCGCCGCCGCCAGCGTCGCCGCTCGTCGAGGTCGCCGCGCCTCCGTCGCCGCGGCTGACCGGCGGGCGGTCCCCCGTCTTGCATCGTGCC
>CADCVT010000476.1 GCA_902806215.1 uncultured Solirubrobacteraceae bacterium
GACCGACGAGGACCTCGACGGGTGTCGGGACGCCACGGAGGACTCCGATGACGACAACGACGGCGCGCCGGACGCCGACGACAACTGCGCACGGCTCGCCAACTCGGGTCAACAGAACCTCGACGGCGACGCACAGGGTGACGCGTGCGACGCCGACGACGACAACGACGGCGTCGCGGACGCAAGCGACGGTTGTGCTCGTGGTGAGACAGGCTGGACGAGCGGCGCCGAAACCGACGACGACGGCGACGGGTGCCGCGACACCACGGAGGATTCAGACGACGACGCCGATGACGCCCCGGACGCAAGCGACAACTGCGCGCTGGTTGCGAACGCCGGCCAGCAGAACCTTGATGGGGACGCGCAAGGCGACGCGTGCGACCCCGACGACGACGCCGACGGTGTCGCCGATGCAGGCGATGGTTGCCGTCTTGGCGACAGCGCTTGGGCAAGCGGGTCCGGAACCGACATCGACGGAGACGGGTGCCGGGACGCGACGGAGGATGTGGACGACGACGGCGACGGCGTCACGGACGCGACCGACAACTGCCCCCTGATCGCCAACCCGGGTCAGCAAAACGCCGACGGCGACACGCAAGGGGACAGTTGCGACGCCACTCGCAATGGCGAGGCTCTGGCTACACCCACGACCACCGGGGGCGGCGCCACAGCGACAGTGCCGCCGGCGCCCGGATCAGGCAGCGCCGCCGCCCCACCGGCCACCAGGCGCAAACCACGCCTGACGCTCGCAGGAACGCGCACAGGCCGGACGGTCCGAGTTACAGGCACCCTCCGGCTCCCTGCCGGCGTACCCATGAGTGCCTGCTCGGGGAACGTCCGGGTCACGTTCCGTACGGGCGGCCGCGTCCTCAAGACGAAGACGACGAAGCTGTCGCGCTCCGGCCGACCCAGGGCGTGCCGTTTCGTGACTCGTGTCGCCCTGCGCACGATCCCCACGCGCCTGACGGCGCAGGGCGCCTACACGGGCAACGCCGTGCTCTCGCCCGCCGCCACCAGACGACTGAGCGTGCGGGTGCGCGGCGCCGGCGGCGCGTGACCCGCTGCCTCGGGCGCTGTGCGTTCGGGGCGCCTCGGGTCTAGCGCGCCCTGAGCTCGATGCTTGTCTTTGCGCCGCCGAGGCGGTGCCGCCCACAGCCGCGGGCCTCAGGGGCTCCCCGCGTTCGGGTGCTGCCGGCGGGCATCGAAGGCGCTGCTGCGGGCGCATCCCGATTCGCCGTCGCGCCCGCGCTTGGCAGACCGAAGACGGCGCGCGATCACGCCGACAGAGGCGGGAGCGGACCTACCGCGTGCTTCACGTTCTTGATGCGCCTTCGACCGCTGCTGGCCTTAGCACGGTGAACCGCAGCCGGACGGCTCGGGAGCGGTTACCGGCGGGATCGGTCGCGGTGATCGCTGCTCGGTAGGTCCCCGGCTTCAGCCGAACCTTGCCGAGTCGCCCGGTGAGCGCTACCCGGTTGACACCACTCGGGCCAGTGTGGGTGAGCCTCCCGATGGCCGCCGCGCGCGTGCAGCGGCTGCGCGTGCGGTTCGACGGCTTCCGGGTCACGCATCGTCTCCCGACGCGCCGTCCGCTGGTCGTCCGCGCAATCGCGATCGTCACGCGCGCGGGTTCCGAGAGGCGGAAGCGGAAGGTGCTGCCGCGGCGGCCTGCGCGGAAGCGCTTGCGGGTCATGCCCGCGCCGCTCACGACCGGCGCACGTGTATCGACCTCGGTCGATGGTGCGGGAGCGGGCCCGCTCGGGAACGTGAACGCCGGCGTGGCGCCAACGGTCGTGCCGGGCGGTGTGGCGAGCGGCAGGTCTGATTGGCTGTCAACGACGAACGCGCGGGTCGCGGGCGTAGGGTCGGTGTCGCCTTCACCGTCGATGGCGCGGGCCGAGAACGTATGCGTGCCGTCGACCAGGGCGTCGCTGGTGAACGGAGAGGCACACGCCGCGAACGCCCTGTCGTCGATGCGGCACTCGAACCTTGAGCCGGGCTCGGAGGCCACGAGGGTGAACTCGGGCGTCGCCTCGGTTGTAGGGCCGTCGGGGCCGCCTGCGATCGTCGTGTCCGGGGGCTGAGGGATGCGAATCGTGTAGACGTCCGCGCTCGCGTCGGTGTCGGCGGCGACGAGGGGCTCTGGCGTTTCGAGGAAGACGCGGTTCCCGTCGGCGGAGACCCCGTTGAAGTACGAGTTGAACGCGCCGTCGGACCCGGGCTGCACGCGGTCCGAGATAAGCGTCGTCGTCGTGCCCGCGCGCTCGTAGACGTCCCAGGTCGTGTCTCCGTCGGCGGCGACGAGCGCCTCGCCCGTCTCGAAGAAGACTCGCGTGCCGTCTGCCGAGATGCCCTCGAAGTACGCGCTGAACTGGCCGTCGGTGCCCTCGGGGCTGTCGGAGACGAGGGTGGTCTGCCCAGCGGTGCGCACGTACGTGTCCTGCTGCGCGCCATCGCCGTCGGCAGGGACGAGCGGCTCGTCCGCTTCAAAGAACACCCGTGTTCCGTCGGTCGAGATCGCCCGGAACTGGACAGGCTTGTTCACGTCGGGCCCGGGGGTCAGCCGGTCCGACAGCAAGGTCGTGGTGCCACCGGAGCGCTCGTAGACGTCATAGCTCGCATCGCCGTCTTCGGAGCTCAGCGCCTCGGTGGACACGAAGAAGACACGGGACCCGTCGTCCGAGACGTCGGTGAAGATCGGGCCGATCGCGCCATGGGTGAGGAGGGTCGTCTGCCCGCCCGCGCGCTCGTAGATGTCGGCGGTCGCGTCGCCGTCGTCCCCGGTCAGCGGCTCGCGGCTCGCGAAGAAGACGCGCGACCCGTCGTCCGAAGCGGCGCGGAAGCTCGCATCCTCGGCCCCGTCGGCACCCGGCCTCACCCGGTCGGAGACGAGCCTGGTGACACCGCCGGCCCACTGGTAGACGTCGTAGCTCGCGTCCGTGTCGACCGTCGGGTCGAGCTGCTCGGCGGTCACGAAGAAGACGCGCGTGCCGTCGGCGGACGCGCCGCCGAACTCCGCATGGTCGCCGCTGTCGACACCGGCCGTCGGCACGCGGTCGGAGAGCAGCGTCGTGACGCCGTCTGCCCACTGGTAGGCATCCTGGCTCGCGTCATCGTCATCGGCGACGAGGGGCTCGGAGGTGTGGAAGACGACGCGGGTGCCATCCGTCGAGGCGTCCTCGAAGTCGACGTCGCTCGCGCCGTCCGCTCCCGCCTGCTGCCGGTCCGAGAGCAGCCGGGTCACGCCGCCGGCGCGTTCGTAGACGTCGTCGCTCGTGTCCGTGTCGTCAACAACGAGCGGCTCGTCCGTCATGAAGTGGATGCGGTCGCCGTCAGCCGACATCGCTTGGCACTGCGCTGCCGTCTCCAGGTCGGCACCCGGTTGCACCCGGTCGGAGACGAGAGCGGTGACGCCGCCCCCGCGCTCGTACACGTCCCGGCTCGCGTCGCCGTCGCCCGGGACGAGCTGCTCGTCCGTGGTGAAGCAGATCCGCGTGCCGTCGGCCGAAGCCCTCCTGAACGAGGCCGAGAACGGCCGGTCGCCGCCGGCGGGGCCAACAGAGAGCAGGTTCGTGACGCTGTGCTCGGCCGCTGCGGGAGCGACGGACCAGGCGAAAGCGGCCACGGCCGTGATGAGGGCCGGCGGAAACCAGCGGAGACGGGTCATGCCGGCCACATGGAGCAGACCTCGGCCGTCGGCCGAGACGGGCGCCGCGCGGCGCGAACTCGTCCGGCCCCGCCGGCGGGCGGCTTCCCCTTTGCTCGGTCCGATCTTCCTGAGGGCGCGCTCCTGCAACGAGACATCTCCTCCTCAGCACCAGCTTCCCCGAACTGCTGCGGAATCCCCGCGGGCTTTCGCATGGTCTGCCTGACGCGCCCGACTGACGGCTGCTCCCCTGCCGCGCGGCCGGCGTCCTCACCCACCTGCACCCACGCGACCCGCAGCGTGCCGGCGAAAGGAACAAGATCCCGCGCGGCCGTCGGCTCGCTGCGCTTGTCGTTTGACGCGGGCGCCAGCTCGGCCCAGCTGGCGGCGCCTCGCTTGACGCCGGTCAGCGAGACGAGCAAGACCAGGCCGAGGGCAAGTAGCAGAGCGTGGACGTCGAGAACAGGCATGAGCCGCGACGCTACGCAAGTCTTGCCGCGCCGACTACGCGGCTAGCCGCACATTCGCGGCAGGCAAACCGCGCACCTCAGGGGAGGTCGCCGTCGCGTAGGTAGGTGACGACTGCCGCGACGCGCCGGTGCACGGTCGGCTCGGCGGACAGGCCGAGCTTGTCGAAGATCGCGCGCACGTGCTTCTCGATCGCCGAGTCCGACAGGAACAGGCTCGCGCCGATCCCCGCGTTGCTCTTCCCGGCGGCCATCTCGCGCAGGACGTCGAGCTCGCGCGGGGTCAGCTCGGCGGCCGGTGACGCGGCGGCGCGGGTCCGCCGCGCGACCAGCGCGGAGACGACGCGCGGGTCGATCACCGAGCGCCCGGCGACGACCTCGTGCAGCGCGCGCAGCAACTCCTCAAGGTCGCCGATGCGGTCCTTGAGCAGGTACGCGCGCCCCTCGGCACCGTCGCGCAACAGCTCGAGCGCGTAGTGCTCGTCAGCGTGCTGGGACAGCACGACGACGCCGACGCCGGGGTGCGCGGCGCGGATTGCGTGCGCTGCCTCGATCCCCTCCATGTGGTGCCCCGGCGGCATGCGGATGTCGGTCATCACCGCGTCGGGCTCAAGCCGGCCGACCGCGTCGAGCAGCTCCTCCGCGTTGCCGACGGCCGCGAGGACCTCGACGGCGCCGGAGTCCTCGAGCAGCCGTCGCGTTCCTTCACGCACGAGGTAGTGATCCTCGGCGATTACGACGCGCACGCGGCGGCCGAGCGGCAGGTCAGACGACACGGGCGCGCTCCGCGGCCGGCAGCCGGGCGGTCAGGCACGTCCCGTGGCCCGGACGCGACGAGACGAAGAACCGGCCGCCCAGCGCCGAGATCCGGTCGGCGAGGCCACTCAGCCCCGAGCCCTGCGCCGCGGAGACCGAGAACCCGCGCCCGTCGTCGCTGACGGCAACGACGAGCTCGCCGTCCTCGCGGTCGAGCCGCAGCACGACCCGCTCCGCGCCGCTGTGCTTCAGCGCGTTGGCGAACGCCTCGCTGACGACGAAGTACACGGCCCCCTCGACGGTCTCCGAGAACCGCGTCGCCCGCAGCTCGCGGTCGCACTCGATCGTCACGCCGAGCGGCAGCCGCGACGCCCGCGCCTCGATCGCGCCGACGATCCCATAGTCGCTCAACACCGACGGGTGGATCCCGCCGACGAGCTCGCGCAGGTCGTCGAGCGCCTGCCGCGCCTCGAGCTGCAGGTCGGCGAGCGTGCTCGTCACGAGCGACGGGTCGCGGGCGAGCTGGTTCTGCGCCAGCGCGATCCGCGCGATCAGCGCGACGAGCTCCTGCAGGACGCCGTCGTGCAGGTCGCGCTCGATCCGCCGGCGCGCCGCCTCCTCAGCCTCGACGATCCGCGTCCGCGACGCAGTGAGCTCGGCGGCCTGCAGCCCGATCTGCTCGAGCTGCGCGCCGGCCTCGGCGGCGAGCCGCGCGTTGTTCAGGGCGAGCGCGGCCTGGTGCGCCAGCGTCCGCAGCAGCTCACGGTCCGACGCGCCGAAACGTCCGTGCAGCTGGCTGCCGCACTCGATCCGGCCGGCCTCCGCACCCGCATGAATGAGCGGGACGGACTCCGTCGGCTCGCCGCCGTCGACGCCGGCGACCACGTCGCCGTCCTCGAGCACGAGCCGCACCCACCGGACGCCGAGGCCGCCCCGCATCGCCTCGGCGAGCCTCGGAGCGAGCTCGTCGAGATCGAGCGTGTGCTCGAGCGCGGCGCCGAAGCGCCGAAGCAACTCCTCGGGCGGCGGCCGCTCGCCGTACACGCGCTGCTCGAGCGAGCCGCGCAGGCGCCGCCACAGCGGCTGGAACAAGAGCGTCGCGCCAATGGTCACGAGAACGGCGACCTGGACGCGGTCCGCACCGGCCGCGATGCCCAGTGCAGCGGCGAGGCCGACGTACGCGGCGGCGATCGCGATCCACAGGACCGCATACAACACCGACCGCCGCATCGCCCGCGGCAGGTCAAACAGGTCGGGCCGCAAGATGCCGATCGAGACCGACACCGGGATTGCCAACAGGACGAGAAGCTCTGCGAGGTCCGAGACGAGGTGGGGCAGCGCCCCAATGACCACGAGGACATCGACCCCGCGGAGGAGCACGAGCGCGAGGACGCCGGCGTACGGCCAGAGCATGACGCGACGCTGCTCGGCCGTCGCACGCCGACGGCGAAGCGTCATGAGGACGAGCCCGGTCAGCGGGATGAACGCCAGGGTCCCCTGATGCAGCCCCACGAGCGGCTCGCCGAGGAACCCGAGCGCGTCGACGTAGAGCGGGCTCGCCACGTCGATCTCACCGGCGTAGACGTCGAGCCATTCGAGCGTGAGCGGCGGGGTCAGCGTGGGCGAGCCGATCAGCAGGAGCGGCGGGACCGCTACGGCCATCCAACCGATCGTCCGTACCACGCGACGCTCGTACGCCCTCTCGTACCGCGCGTCCGGGTAGAGCGCCAGCAGCACGACGAGTGCCGCCGGCATCGCGAAGTCGAGCCCCACCACCAGGGTGTCCGGAACCGCAAGCCAGGCGCCGGGCTCCAGGCGAGCGACCGCGATGGTCAGGAGGATGCCGCTCGCGTCCCACACCGTCGCGACCGTCCCGAAGACCAGGAGCCTGCGCGCGCCGGGGGAGTCCGGGTGCCGCCGCACCGCGACCACGCCGCACGCGAACGCGATCGCCCACGGCAGGAACCACAGGGCGGCACCGGGGAGGCCGCTGTCGATCGCGGCGGAGGCCGAGGACGCGGCGGCCAGGGGAACCGTCACGCCGCCCACCCAAATCAGGGTCCGGTTCGCGAGCACGTGCTGATCCTGCCTGACTGGCGCGTTCGCGTCGATGAGGACAGCCGCAACGACACCCTGCGCGGATCCGCACCGCGGCGTGCGGGCACCCCCGTTCCCGAGCGCGCACGGCGTGCCTAGTGTCGGCGGCGTCCGCATCACCGTCGAAAGGAACGCGACATGACGAGCACCACCAACGGCCGCCTCGGGGCTCTTGCCGGGATCGGCTTCCTCGCTCTCGGCCTCCTCGGGACGGCCGTCCAGTCGGGGGCGCCGGGCTTCGCCGCCGAACCGAAGGAGCTGGTCGCCTACTACGTCGACGACACCGCGTCGGTCCTCGCCGGCTCGACCATGTACCTGATCGGCGCGATCCTCCTGCTCTGGTTCCTGAGCACGCTGCGCGAGCGTATGCGGCACGCGGTCGGCGACGATCACACGCTCCCCGCGATCGCCTACGCCGGCGGCGTAGCCGGAGCGGCCCTGTGCATGGCGGCGACGAGCGCCAACGCCATGGGCGCCCTGCGCGCCGACGAGCGAGGAGCGATCGACCCGGCGGTCGCCACCACGCTCCGCGACCTCTCGATGATCCTCTACGGCATGGCCGCGGCGGCGGCGTTCTGCGCGCTCGTCCTCGCGGTCGCGGTGGCGGCGCTCCGCACCGGCTTCCTGCCCCGCTGGCTGGGCGTGGTGAGCATCCCGCTGGGGATCGCGCTCGCGATCCCGCCGATCAGCCACTGGGCGATGATCGGCTTCACGCTGTGGGCCGGGGGCGTCGGAGCGCTCCTCGCGCTCACCTGGCAGCCCGTAACCCGGCGCGCGAGAGCGGCCGCGACACAGCCGGCGGCCTAGGTGGTCCAGCGCTGGCGTGTTCCGCGCGTTCCGGTTTCCAACTCCAGCTCCGGTCCTCGCCCCGAGCGGGCCTTTCCGTGGCATAGCCGGTTCCCCCGGCGACTAGTTCCGTGCGCAGCATCGCGCAGTCGGCGGCCTAGCTAAGGCCCGGGCGTCGCCGGGATCGTTAGGAATTCCTGACGGCGTCGGTGGCGGACGGCCGAGCCGCCCGCCACTGCTCACTCGACTCGCTGGGGGTTGACGAGGTTCAACCGGAAGACGGCGTTCGCACCCGCGCAGCCTGTCGGTCGCGTACGGACGTGATCCTGGGGTTCACGCGACCGTACCGGTCGTCGGATGACGTTGAGCGCCATGCCTCGCGGGCCATCTCGACCGCATGCGCATGGTGAAGCTGATGCGGCGCGAGGCTCGCTAGACGCGTCGCATCACTCAGACCTCGAACGTCACGTCTTGGTCCTCCACGTCGCCGGACGGGTGACGTTCCGCTGACTCGGCCGGGTCTGGCTGGCTGTGCCGTTCAGGCAGCAGGTCCCGAGCATGCCTAGAGGCTGCCCACACGGACAGCAATCCGCCGCACCACGTGTCGCGCTGACGCGTCGGCTGGCGCCGAGCTCTGACCGGCCGAGTGCGTCGCAGATCGAGCGCGGGCGGTCGCCGACCGCAATGAAAACCCATCCCGAAGCAGCTCACCTACCTCCGGTCGCTCGCGCAGCGCTCCGGCCAGACGTTCGCCTACCCGCGGACCATTGAGGCCGCCAGCGACGAGATCGACCGCTCAAGGGCGTCACGGTCGCGCCGCGGTCGCGCCCGCCGCCGCGAGCTGCGCAAGGTCCATGACAATTTCGGCCGCCGTTGGCGGTCGTCTCTGGGTGGCTTGGTGGACGTCGCGCGTCTTCCCCGAGAAGCGGTGCGACTTCCGCCCCGGCTGAAGCGCTGTCTTCGGCCGCTACGCGCCTTGCGCCGGCCGGCGCGGCATGAGAAGGTCGGTCGGTCGCATCCAAACCGGAGGAGCCACTTTGCGAGAGCGACGCCCCAACCGCCCGATCCCCAGCCCATCGATGGTCGTATCCATCGTCGCGCTCATCGTCGCCCTCGGCGGCACGAGCTACGCGGCATTCAAGCTCCCGCGCAACAGCGTCGGGGCACCCGAGATCAAGACCGGAGCGGTTCGCGGGAGCGAGGTGAAGAACGGAAGCCTCGGGGTGCGAGACCTCTCGCGCCGGACGCGCGCGGCGCTCCGCGGACCCGCCGGTGCTGCGGGAGTACCCGGCGCGGCAGGTGCACGCGGCGCCACGGGCGCCAGCGGGCCCGCCGGGCCGACGGGGC
>CADCVT010000477.1 GCA_902806215.1 uncultured Solirubrobacteraceae bacterium
CCGCGGACGATCCACTCGAGCTCGTTGAGGTGCTGCGCCTGCAGGTGCGGCGGGACGCCGAACAGCACGTCGGGAGGCGACGTCTGCCACCCGCCCTCGGTCAGGTGGACCGGCAGGCCGCGCGCCAGCCGGACGAGCTCGCCGAGCGCCGCGACCGACAGCTCGCCTTCGATCGCCGGGTAGCGCGGCGACCTGCTCCCGCCGCGCGTGTACGCGTGGTGCGACAGGCCGGTCGCGCCGAGCGTCCCGCAGCGCGCGCACAGCAGCGCACGCAGGAACGGCCCCGGCATCATCGGATCGGTCGCGGCGCGTCCGTCCATGCGCCCGATCGGCGCCGTCTCGCCGATGAGGATCTCGTCGCCGCGGTGCCCGGTCACGCGCAGCCCGTCGACCGCCGCGCGGACGAGGCGGCGGTAGCGATCCGGCGCGGCAGGGCGACCGCGGACGTACTGCGGGCGCAGCCACCGCGCGTTGTTCGGCTCGTTCCACACCGCCCAGTGGCGCTGCTCGGGGTAGTGGCGCCCGAGCGCGACCACGAACCGCCCGAACTCCGCCGCGTCGAAGCGCGCCCACCGGGGCCCCGGCCCGGTCGGCGTCATCAGCAGGTGCATCCCTCGCCGCCGGGCGCCCTCGTACAGCGCGTCGAGGGCGCTGAGGTCGTAGGAGCGCGCATCGCTGGCGACGAGGCCGGCCGGGCGCCGCGCCGACCGGTTCGCCGGCGCGAGGTGGCCCCAGTGGACGAGCACGCGGATGCCGTCCACCCCGAGCGCGGCGAGCTCGTCGAGTGCCTGCTCTCGCGCGCCGTCGCCCGAGTGCAGCAGGAGCTGGTCGTCCTGGAAGAGCGAGCGCGGCGCCGCGGTCGCGGCGGGCACGACGACGCACAGCACCATGAGGGCGACCAGCAGCGGCCTCATCCGAGAGCCCGCCTACCGCCGAGGGAGCCTGATCGCGCGCCGGACGACCGAACCGCCCCCGGCGCCCTGCGGCTCCAGGAGGATCTCCGCGCGGAGGCGGCGCAGACGACGCAAGCGGCGGACGTCGGTCGCGGACACGCGGCCGCGGACGGTCGTGGCCGCGCCTGGGTCGAGGTCGAAGAGCACCCCGTGGACCCTGCGGAACCGGCTCCCACCGCGCGTGGTTCCCGTCAGCGTGACCGAGCCGGAGCCCGCGCAGCCGGCGGCCTCACGCTCCGGGCAGCGCAGCGAGATCGCGAACCGGCGGGCGCGCGAGACGACGCGTGCCGGGCGCACCGTCGGTGCGCCGCAGCGCTCGCCGGCGGACTCCGGAGGCGCGTCGGCCACCTCCCACACCGCGAGCGTCACGACGCTGCACGGGCGCTGGAGCCAGGCGACGCGGCGGCCGTCGAACGCCCAGTCCCGGAACGCCGTCGCCGGGGCGTGCGCGCCCAGAACCGACCCGGCCGTGTCGAGGACCACGAACCTCGGCGCCCGCCCGGCGCGCGCGGCGACGCGATCGCCCGCGAGGCGGACCTCCTCGGGTTCGAACGGCACCGCGATCGTGCGCAGCCCGGGGGCCGAGGGCGACGCGAGGCCCACGCGACGGTCGGTCAGGGCGAGCGCGACGCTGCCGTCCGGCGCGAGATGGAAGCCGCGCAGCGGCGCGTCGACCCGGAAGACCTGCTCGCCGGTGCGACGGTTCTCGACGATCACACCTGTGCCGGCGGTCTGCTCGCCGAGCGCACGCGCGAGGTACGGGCCCGCGAGCTGCATCTCGAACCACGGTTGGCGGCCGTCCAGCGTGCGCACCGTGCCGTCGTCTTCGCGCACGCGGAACTCCTCGCCGAAGCAGTTCGCTCCGACGGCGTCGGCGGCCACCTCCGGCACGAGCGTCGTGCAGCCGATGGGCACGTCGGCGAGCGGCCCGGAGACGGGGCCGACACCCAACCGCCCCTCCGTCGGAAGCACGGTCCCGGACCGGTCGCAGCCGGGCGGCGGGCAGCGTTCGAGGAAGGACGCCAGCGCGACGCGTCCCTCGGCCGCGTCGAACCTGAACACCCGTGCAGGCCGGTTCGGCAGGCGGTCGACGGTCCGACGCCCCGCAGGGCCGTCCGCGACGACCGCGATCTCGTCGGTCGCCGACCGATGCTCCGCCCAGAGCACCTCGTCACCGACGATCCGCGGCCCGGCCGCGAGCGTCGAGTCGAGCGGGTCGACCGCGCTGCGGGCCTCGGTGACGAGCACGCGGCTCTCGGCCGACGCGGCGGGAGCGGCGAGGCACAGCAATGCGACGGCGATGAGCAGTGCTCGCATGGGGGTTGTCAACGCGGGCCGTGTGCAAGGGTTGCGGCCATGGCACCAGGAGACCTGCTGTGGGAGCCGCCCGCGGAGCTGCTCGAGGAGTCGGAGATGGCGCGGTTCGCGCGCGACCGCGGCTTCTCCACCTACGACGAGCTGTGGCAGTGGTCGGTCGACGACCTCGAGGGGTTCTGGGCCGCGATCTGGGAGCGCTACGGCGTCGAGGGCACCTACGACCGCGTCCTCGGCAGCCGCGAGATGCCCGGCGCGGAGTGGTTCCCCGGCGCCCGCGTCAACTACGCCGAGCACATCCTGCGCGGCAAGGCCGACGACGCCGTCGCGATCATCCACCGCTCGGAGCTGCGCGACACGGCGGAGCTGACGTGGGGGGAGCTGCGCGAGCAGGTCGAGCGCTGCGCGACCGGGCTGCGCCGCCTCGGCGTCGGCGAGGGCGACCGCGTCGTCGCGTACCTGCCGAACATCCCCGAGACGATCGTCGCGTTCCTCGCCACCGCGTCGCTCGGCGCGATCTGGTCGAGCGCCGCGCCGGAGTTCGGGCCGCGGACCGTGATCGACCGCTTCGCGCAGATCGAGCCGAAGGTGCTCCTCGCCGTCGACGGCTACCGCTACGGCGGCAAGGACTTCGACCGGCGCGAGCTCGTCGACGGCCTGCGCTCCGAGCTGCCGACGCTCGAGCACACCGTGCTGCTCGACTACCTGGGCAGCGGCACGCTCGACGGCGCGACGCCGTGGGCCGACCTGCTCGCCGAGCGCGAGCCGCTCGAGGCGGTCCGCGTCCCGTTCGACCACCCGCTGTGGGTGCTCTTCAGCTCGGGCACGACCGGGCTGCCGAAGGCGATCGTCCACGGCCACGGCGGGATGCTCCTCGAGCACCTCAAGAAGATGCACCTGCACCTCGACGCGAGGGCGGGCGACCGCGTCTTCTGGTTCACCACGACCGGCTGGATGATGTGGAACTTCCTCGTCGGCGTGCTGCTCACCGACGCGACGGTGCTGCTGTACGACGGCAACCCCGCCGGCGACGTGCTGTGGGACTTCGCCGCCGAGACGGAGATGACGTGCTTCGGCACGAGCGCCGCGTTCATCGCCGCCTGCATGAAGGAGGGGGTCGAGCCGCAGGGCTCGGGGCGCTCGCTCGACAAGCTGCGCAGCGTGGGCTCGACCGGCTCGCCGCTGGCGCCCGAGGGCTTCCGCTGGATCTACGACCACGTCGGCGCGGACACGTGGCTGTTCTCGACGAGCGGCGGCACCGACGTGTGCACGGCGTTCGTCGGTGGCATCCCGCTGCTGCCGGTGTACGAGGGCGAGCTC
>CADCVT010000478.1 GCA_902806215.1 uncultured Solirubrobacteraceae bacterium
GATGCGTGCCTCCGGCACGTGACCGACCGAGGACGACGCCAGGCGCGTCGAGGGCCAGTCGGAGGCGGCGGTGGTCGGTCGCAGGCGGCACTAGTGTTCACCGGGCTCGTCCAGGATCTGGGTCGTATCACCGAGGTGCACGAGACCACCGACGGCGTGCGCGTCGCCATCGAGTCGCCGCTCGCCAACGAGCTGAAGGACGGCGACTCGATCGCGGTCAACGGCGTGTGCCTGACCGCCGTCGGCATGTGCGCCGGCGAGCGCTTCGGTGCCGACGTCATGCAGGAGACGCTGCGGCGCTCGTCGCTCGGCGCCATGGAGGCGGGCGGCACGGTCAACCTCGAGCTGCCGCTGCGACCGACCGACCGCCTCGGCGGGCACATCGTGCAGGGCCACGTCGACGGCCTCGGGGTCGTCGCCGGCGTGCGCGATGACGGCTTCGCCCGCGTCGTCACGATCGAGGCCGGGCCGGAGCTCCTGCGGTACGTCGTCGAGAAGGGCTCGATCGCGGTGGACGGCGTCTCGCTGACCGTCGCGCGGATCGACGAGACGTCGTTCGACGTGTCGCTGATCCCGGAGACGCTGGAGAGGACCACGCTGGGGAGCGCGGGAGCTGGGACGGTCGTCAACCTCGAAGCCGACGTGCTGGCCAAACACGTGGAGAAGCTCCTTGCCAACGCACACTGAGATCCAGTTCGCGACCATCGAGGAGGCGATCGAGGACATCGCCGCCGGGAAGATGGTCGTGGTCGTCGACGACGAGGACCGCGAGAACGAGGGCGACCTCGTCATGGCGGCGCAGTTCGTCACGCCGGACGCCATCAACTTCATGACCCGCCAGGCCGGCGGATGGATCTGCCTCGCGCTGACCCCCGAGCGCTGCGACGAGCTCGACCTCGAGCTCATGGCGGCCAAGAACGAGTCGCTGCACGAGACGCCGTTCACGGTGACGATCGAGGCGCGCGAGGGCGTGACGACCGGCATCAGCGTCCACGACCAGGCGCACACGATGCAGGTCGCCGTCGACCCGACGAAGGGCCGCGACGACATCGTCAAGCCCGGTCACGTGCGCCCGCTCAAGTCGAAGTCCGGCGGCGTGCTCGAGCGCACCGGGCACACCGAGGCGAGCGTCGACCTCGCGCGGCTGGCGGGCCTCAACCCGGCCGGCGTGATCTGCGAGATCCAGAACGAGGACGGCTCGATGGCGCGCGGCGAGGACCTCGCCGTCTACTGCTTCAAGCACGGCCTGAAGCTCATCACCATCGCCGACCTGATCGCCTACCGGCGCCGGCACGACAAGCTCGTCGAGCGGGTCGTCGACACGAAGCTCCCGACGGCCTTCGGGGACTTCGTTGCGGTCGGCTATCGCGCGCTCGTCGACGACAAGCACCACGTCGCTCTGGTCAAGGGCGACGTCGCCGGCAAGCCGGACGTCTTGGTGCGCGTGCACTCCGAGTGCCTGACCGGCGACGTCTTCCACTCGCTGCGCTGCGACTGCGGCGAGCAGCTCGAGTCGGCGCTCGCGATGATCGAGCGCGAGGGCGAGGGCGTCCTGCTCTACCTGGCCCAGGAGGGCCGGGGGATCGGCCTGCTCAACAAGCTCAAGGCCTACAAGCTGCAGGAGGGCGGACTCGACACGGTCGAGGCCAACCTCGAGCTCGGGCTGCCGGCCGACCTGCGCGACTACGGCATCGGCGCGCAGATCCTCGTCGACCTCGGCCTGTCGTCGATCCGGATCCTCACGAACAACCCGAAGAAGATCCGCGGCATGGAGGGCTACGGCCTCTCGGTCACCGACCAGGTGCCGATCCAGCACACGCCCAACCCGCACAACGAGGGCTACCTGCGGACGAAGAAGGAGAAGCTCGGCCACATGCTCCACCACCAGGGCCTCGCGCTCGACGAGGAGATGGTGCACGCCGAGCAGGTCGCCGACAAGCGCGAGGAAGAGCGCGGATGACGTTCGCGATCGCGATCGGCCGGTTCTACGAGGAGCTGGCCGAGCGGCTGATCGCCGGTGCGCAGACGGCGTTCCGCGAGGCGGGCTTCGAGGAGGCGCAGGTGTTCGACGTCCCCGGGGCGTTCGAGCTGCCGCTGGCGGCGAAGTACTGCGCGGACTCGGGCCGCTTCGACGGCGTCGCCTGCCTCGGCGCGGTGATCCGCGGCGAGACCGACCACTACGACTTCGTCTGCGCCGAGGCCGCCCGCGGCATCCAGGACGTGCAGCTGCGCACCGGCGTGCCGTGCGCGTTCGGGGTCCTGACGGTCGACAACATGGACCAGGCGCTGGCCCGCACGGGCGGCGGCAAGCGCGACCAGGGGATGCACGCCGCCGAGGCGATCATCCGCATGGCGGCATTGCGCCGCGACCTCCGCTGACCGCCGTTCTCCGGGCTACGCTTCGGGGCGTATGTCGAACGGCGTGCTGCTCTCGATCCTGCTGCTCACGGTGGTCCACTTCGTGGCCTTCGTCGCTCTGTTCGCCGTGCTCGGCGACGGGATCGTCGACTTCTTCCGTCCGAAGAAGCGCGACGACGACTGGGGCTCCGAGCCGCCGGACGAGCCCTTGGCGCCCGTGCCGGGTTCGACGGGCGGCCTGCCGCTGCCGGACGCCCAGCAGGCGCCGGTCCGCCTGCGCGAGCCCGGCCGGATCGCCGAGCGCTACCCGCGCCCGGCGCGGCGTCGCGAGCATCCGCCGGTTCCCGCGCCGGAGCGCGAGACCGTCTAGCGCGCGGAGCTCCGCGCGCTCTCGGTGGCTCGGGCCGGGGCGTGGTCCGACAACAGCGTCGGTAAGGGCAGAGAGCCTTCGCTGCGTCCTGGCGCTCCTCTGCGTGCGTCGCGGTCTTCGCGGCTGGCCGCCGGTGGCGCTTCTCCCGTTGCTCGACGAACGGATCGGGCTGCCGTCGTTCCGGTTTGTAAGCGTGGGCTTACACCAGATGTAAGCGCACGCTTACACACAGACGAAGAGAGATACCGTGACAGCGACGGAGCGTCCACGGCGACCAGCCGCGACAACTCGCCGCGAGAGGCGTCTAGCCCTTGTCCTTCTTCGGCTTCTTGCCGCCGCCGTCCCCGCCGCCCTGACCGAGCTGCGCCTTCGCCTCCTCGATCGAGCCGCGGACCACCCCGGGGCGGTCGGACGGGTTGACCTGCAGGCGGCGCTCGAACATCGGGATCGCGTCGGCCGGACGGCCGGAGCCGAGGTAGGCCATGCCGAGGTTGTAGAGCGCGTAGCCGTAGTTGGTGGGGTCGGCGGCGTCGCCCTGCTCCTCGTAGCCGTTGACCGCCGCCTCGAGCGGCGCGACCGCGGCCGCGGCGTCGCCGCCCTGCAGCAGCGCGTAGCCCTTGTCGTTGAGCGCGCGCGGCGACTCGCCGGTCGTGCTCGGGCCGGGACCGTCCTCGGGCTCGTTGTCGGGCGCCTGCGTCGCGGCGGGCGGCTCAGGCTCGGCGGCCTTCGGCTCCTCGGCCTGCGCGGGAGCGGCTGCCTGCGTGTCCTGGTTCTTCTTCTCGGTCTGCGTGCGGGCGGGCTCGTCGTTCGTGCCGGTGTTCGAGGCGGTGGTCTCGCCGTCACCGCCGCCGCTCGCGATGAGCGCGACGAGCGCGGCGGCGACGGCGAGCGCCGCGAGGGCGGCCAGCGCCATGACGCCGCGGCGGTTGCCGGGCGACTGCCGGGCGTAGCCGAGGTCGGCGGACGTCGCGGTCGGCGGCGCGCCGAC
>CADCVT010000479.1 GCA_902806215.1 uncultured Solirubrobacteraceae bacterium
CGCCTCGAGGAAGCCGCGCTCCGCAGCGCGTCGCCGAGCAGCGACAGCGGTTCGGCGCCGACGGATCCAGCGACCGCGCTCACCGGCGGTGCCCGTCCTGCACGAGCGCCTGGCGCATCGACCGCTTCACCACGGTCGGCGGGAAACCGACGACATCGCCGACCTCCGCGACGTTCAACCGACCTGCGTGCGCGAGCACGACGCAACGTCGCTCGAGCGTCGCCGGAGGCGTGTCGCGTGCGGTAGCCGCGTCGATATGTCCTAGGAGACTCACGCGGACGTCGGCGTGCGTCGGCGGGCGCCGCCAGATCGCGACGAACGCGTCCTCGACGAGATGCCGCGCACGCTCACCGTCGCCGCACAAGAGGGATGCGACGTGGAGCGCCGACGGCGCATGACGGTCGTAGAGGGCACCGATCGCTGAGGAATCGTCGTCGCGTGCTCGCGCCAGGAGCTGAGGGTCTGACGCGCGGGCCGTTCGCAACGGTCGCTCGTTGCGACGCCTGATCCATGCGTTGCTCTGCGGTCTGAACCGCGATGACCCGGACGTACCGATCTCCACCGCGCAAGCGATACCCACCCAGACGAGACGAGGACCCCGCTGGCACCCCGGCGCGCGCCGCGGGTTGCGACGCAACGCGCGAAGCCGCCGCGATGTCCGCAGGCAACTTTTCGCGGGGAACGCAGCCGTACGCGGGCACGCTGCCCGACGAGGCCGCTCGTCGAGCCGGCCTCCTCCTCAGCGTCGGCTGACCCCCCGGCGCATCCGAAGCACAGGGAAGGGCCGGCCTGCTCGCAGGCCGGCCCTTCTGTGGCTCACGACTCGCGCGCGCCACGGCCGCGGTCCTCGGCACTCGCGGCAACCACAGGCCGCTCCGAGGCTTCGTCGCGGTCGTCACCGGTGATCGCGCCCTTGAAGCTGCGGATGCCTTGGCCCAGCGAGCGCCCCGCGTCGGGAAGACGCTTGGGCCCGAGGATGACGAGGGCGATGACGAGGACGATGATGAGCTCCATCGGGCCGATGCTCGGCATGTCGAGTTCTCCTGTGGATCGAGCGAGGGCAGCACCGGGGTGGGTCTCTCGCCTCGCGTTGAAAGCGGGGCATTACCCGCCGCGCACCCCCCCACGTGGGCACGCAACCAGCGACAGCGTCTTGGTGCCGTGTCGCGTCCGGCGTCCGGAGTGACTGGAGATCACACGGTCTGACAGCGGTCGACCGATCGCATTCAACCAAGCGGACGCCGAGCGTCCGACCAACCGGAGATCACACCATGAGCCACGCCTTTGACCTCGACACGGTCGACGTCGACGGAGCGATCCGCGAGACCGCCGACGGCGTCGACGCGCCGACCCGCGCCGCGTTCTTCAGGAAGGCCGCCGTCGCCGGCGGCGCCGTCCTCGGCAGCGGCGCCATCATGGGCATGCTGCCCGACATGGCCAGCGGCGCCCCGTCCAAGCGCCAGGACCTGCAGATCCTCAACTTCGCGCTCACGCTCGAGTTCCTCGAGGCCCGCTTCTACAAGGAGGCCGTCGACAGCGGCGCGCTCTCCGGCCAGGTGCTCGAGCTCGCACGGCTGCTCAACCAGGACGAGCAGACCCACGTGACCGCGCTGCGCCAGACGATCCGGCGCCTCGGCGGCAAGCCCGTCAAGGAGCCCAGCTTCGACTTCAAGGGCACCAACCGCGACCAGGCGAAGTTCGTCGAGACGTCGTTCGTGCTCGAGAACACCGGCGTGCGCGCCTACCTCGGGCAGGCGCCCCGCATCCTGAGCAGGCAGATCCTCGCCGCCGCCGGCTCGATCGCGACCGTCGAAGCCCGCCACGCCGCCGCGATCGCCGTCGTGCTCAACCAGTCGCCGTTCGCCGGCAAGCGCAGCATCACGCCGAGCGGCGCGTTCGACCGCGCGACGTCGAGGGGGAAGATCCTCGGCGAGGTCGAGCAGACCGGGTTCATCACCGGCTCCTGAGCCGCAGGCATCGCTTCGGGCGCCGGCGAGGACGTCGCCGGCGCAGCGGTGCTCTCCCCTCCGGCGGCAAGGGCCGGCCTGCTCGCAGGCCAGCCCATCTGTCGTTCAGGACTTCGCGCGCGCCACGGCTCGCTTGAGCTCGTCCTTGCCCATCTTCGACCGGCCCTCGATGTTCAGCCGGCGCGCCTCCTCGTTGAGCTCCTTGCGCGTCGGCGACTCGCCACGCGAGACCGCCGCCGACTCCTTGCCCAGAGCGGTCTTCGTCTTCTTCGGCATGTTCTTCAGCGTCTGCGCCTTCTTCGCGCCCGTCTGCGCCTTCTTGACGTTGCGCTTCGCGGCGGCGCGCTGCTTCTCGGTGGCCATGACCGCGCCCTACCCAGCCAGACGCCGAACGCGCGCGCCTGGTCGCGCAGCGGGCTCCGCCCCGGCCAGCACGACCGTCGGCGGCGCCGGCTTGGTTGGCGACCAACCTCAAACCCCGGCCGCGCGCGTCCAAGCGGGGAGGTGCCACGTAAAGGCACCTCGTGCCCACCCCACGCCCCACCACCATCGACAGCCGGGCGGCGCTGTATCGAGACGCCTGCCGGATCATCGACGAGTCGTACTCGACCGACGTCCTCATCGACGACGTCGCCCTCCGCCTGATCACGTCGCGCCGCCAGCTCCAGCGCGCGTTCGCGGACGTCGGCGGAACCACGTTCCGCGACCACCTGACGTCGGTGCGGTTGCAACGCGCCGCCGACCTGCTGCTGCGGGCACGGTGGATGCCGATCCGCGACGTCGCATCGGCGGTCGGCTACAGGCAGCCGGCGCAGTTCGCGAAGGCCTTCCACCGCTACCAGGGCGTCACGCCGAGCGCCTACCGCGCCTCCCTCGAGCCGCTGCCTGACATCCGGGACCGTCTCGGTGCCGCGTCGGCCATCGCCGCCTAGCTGCCTCGAGCTCGAGACGCGCAGACGGGCCCGCGGTTCATGGACGACGACGCTGAGCTTCGCGAGCGGCTTCGGTCGGCCGGCGTCGAGCCGACCGCCGTCGAGGAGGCCTCGGGCGACGGACGCCTCGGGATGCTGGCCGTCGAGGTGGCGCTCGGCGGGCACTGCCGTCACAGCCTCACCGCCGTCGCCCGCGACGCGCGGCTTTCGCCCGACTACGTTCGCGCGCTGCTTCAAGCGCTCGGGCGCCCGAACCCGGCGGCCGGCGAGCGAGCCTTCACCGACGAGGACGTCGA